>CAZDNN010000300.1:0-8009 GCA_964506385.1 uncultured Planctomycetota bacterium | reverse complement strand
CCCTGTTCCAGCAGCCGCTGCTCGCCACCGCGCCGCCCGAGTGGTACTGCAAGAGCGGTGCCTTCTACGACGTGCATCCGCGCGACGTCGAGCGATTCCCCCTCTACGAGCAGGCCATCGACCGCAATCTCAAGGCATACGCCGACCGCCGCGAGCGGCAGCACGACTTCGGGATGATGAACTACGGCGACTGGTACGGCGAGCGGGGCTCGAACTGGGGGAACGTCGAGTACGACACCCAGCACGCCTTCTTCCTCGAATACATCCGCTCGGGCAACCCCGATGCCTTCTTCCTCGGCTGCGCCACCGAGCTGCACAACCGCGATATCGACACCGTGCACTGGAGCCCCGACGGGAAGAGCGTCGGCGCGGTCTACGTCCACCAGATGTGCCACGTCGGCGGCTACTACACGAAGAGCGTGCCGGGGACGCTCGGCTTCCCGCGGGCCGGCTTCACGGTGAGCCACGCCTGGACCGAGGGGCACTTCGACCACTACTTCCTCACCGGCGATCGGCGGTCGTACGAGACGGGCTGCGCGGTGGCCGACTTCTTCATCGGCAAGCAGCTTGGCCGCCCGTACGACTTCCTGACCACCCGCGTCCCCGGCTGGCATCTGATCATGCTCGCCGCGGCCTACCACGCGACGGGCGACCCGTACTATTTGAACGCCGCGCGGGTCGTCGTCGATCGGGTGCTGGAGACGCAGGACGCCGAGCCGCGGCCGCTCCCAGCCCATCAGGCCAAAGGGCGGAAGCCGTTCCAGCTTGGCGGCTGGTCGCGGATGATGCGGCCGGGCCACTGCCGCTGCGAGCCGCGCCACAGGGGGAACGCGGGCTTCATGGTCGCCATCTTGCTTTCGGGGCTGAAGTACTACCACGACGTGACTGGGGACGAACGGGTGAAGGAGGCCATCATTCGCGGCGCCCACTACCTGCTCGACGAGTGCTACAGCGACGAGGTCAAGGGCTTCCGCTACACCTCGTGCCCGAAGACCGGCTACCGCCCGGGCGCCACGCCGCTGATGGTCGAGGGCATCGCGCGGGCCTATGTGTGGACGAAGGACGAGCGCTTGCGCCGCTGCCTCGCCGAGAGCCTGCCGCTCGGCGCCGGCGGCTCGGGCTACGGCAAGGGCTTCTCCATGTACTACAGGATGGCGCCCCGTGTGCTCGCGGACCTGGCGAAGGCAGGCATCCGGCTCGAGGGGAAGAAGTGATGTCCGCGGCGCCTTGCCGCCACGGGTGGGAGCGACGGGAGCCGCCCTACCGACGGCGCTCATCGAGGAGCTTCGCGAGCTCTGCCTTTACTCTGTCGAGGGCGTCGGGGCCGTGGAAGGCGGCGAGTTTCTTGCCGTCGCGGCCGTAGAGGGCGAAGGCGGGGAGCTGGCCGGCCCAGGTGTTTCTGTCGATGAAGGTGGCGAGGGCCTCGGGGCCGACGCTGAGGACGCGGTTCTCGAACTGCGGTTTCGTCTCGCGGAGGATGGGGAGGACCTTCTCGCGGACGTCGGAGACGCGGTCGATGTCGATCGCGAGGACGACGGGCTCCGGCTCGCCGCGGAGCTCGCCGAGCCTGCGGTAGGCCGCGACGCTGGCCTCGCGGCGGACGGACCAGACGGCGAGGACGACGAGCTTGCCCTTCTGCGCGTCCAGGAGGTCCTGGAGTTGCGTGGGGGAGAGCGCGGGGATCGCCTCGAGCTCGCGGTCGGTGAGCGGATCGACCCCAGGGTCATCCGAGCAGCCGCAGCCGCCGAGCGCCAGGGCCAGGAGCATAACGAGCAGAGCGCGCATGGGATGGATTCCTTCATTGATCGCGACGGCGGGGAGCGCTAGAATGCTGCGCGGGAGGACGCCGCGCGGGAGACAGGGCATGGCCGCCGTACGCCGCTCGGGCTTCACCCTCATCGAGCTGCTGGTGGTGGTGGCGGTCATCGCGATCCTCGCTTCGCTGCTGATGCCGACGCTGCTCGGCGCGGTGCGGCGGGCCACCGCGGCCCGCTGCCAGAGCAACCTCCGGCAAATCCTCGCCGGGATGCTCGCCTACGCCAAGCAGTACGACCAGCATATCGTGCCGCTGGGCAACTACACAAACATGTTTCCCCACTTCGACTGGTGGCCCATCAGCCTCGAGCCGTTCCTGCGGGACACGAACGTCTATCGCTGCCCGGCCCTGGCCAAGGCCGAGATCGGCTACGGACAGAACTACCGGGTCATCGGCGGGGTGAACGAGTGGCTCTCGCTCTTCCACTACCCCCAGCCGCTGGACCTGGTGCGCAAGCCGTCGCTGAGCTTCATCTTCTGCGACGCCGGCTACGTCTACAACCCCGACGAGCACGCGGACAAGTGGGTGCAGGGAATCGACCCCTGGACGGGCAAGATCGACAACGGCAGAGGCTACTGCCGCTTCCCGCTCGACGTGCTCGACGGCGCGGGCTACTACATCTGCTACGAGACCGACCCCTACCGCCCACTCCCCCGGCACCCGGGGCACAAGACCAACTGCGTGTTCTTCGACCACCACGTCGAGGCGATCCCGACGTGGGACCTGGTGAACGAGGAATACGACGACCCCGATTGCCTGTACGACAACCGCTGACGCTCAGCGCTTCTTCCCGAGCAGCTTCTCGACGACGGGGCCGGCGCGGGCGACGGCGCCGCGGCCGTAGAGCTCCTCGGCCTTCTCCCCCTTCTTGTCGTAGACGGCGATGGCGGGCACCCGCCAGGCCCACTCTTGCCGCAGCAGGGGCTCGACCTCCATGGCGTCGCCGCCGAAGACACGGTTCTCGAAGGGCTCGCCGTGCTCCTTGACTACGGGGAGGGCCTTGGCGCGCACGTCGTCCACGCGATCGACGCTCAGCGTGATGACGGCGACGCCCGGCGCGCCCTGCGCCAGTGTCGCGAGGGCGGGGAAGAGGCCCTCGCACTCCCCGGCTGCCGCCGACCAGACGGCGAGGACCACCACCTTGCCCTGATGGCTGCCGATCAGCGCCTGCATCTGTTGGACGTCGGCGGACGGGAGCGCCGCCAGTTCCGCCTTCGTCAGGGGATCGAGGTCGGGCGGGTCGCCCGACGAGCAGCCCGTCACCACGGCGGCCAGCCCCAGCACCACAGCCCAGCGCATCGCAACCCTCCTGCTCCCGTCCTGGTCGGCGCGTCGGCCCGGCGCCTAGCAGTCCGTGGCAGAAGTCCTTCGCAGACGAGTGCGAGGGATTCGGGCCGAGGTCAAGGCGCGAGATCGCAGGCGAATCGGTGGATTCGTCGAGATCTCGCAACGCGGAGATCGGCCCGAAGACCCGCACGCAGTCCGAACGGACTTCTGCCACGGGCTGCTAGGCTAGCGTCCCGCCGTTCCCCTGTCAATGGGCTTTCGGCCCCCCGGGCCGAGGCTTCGGGGCCATGTTGCCGATCGTCCCGGCGATGTTGCCGAAACGCAACGTAGGGCGGCCGCCCTAAGTGCTAAGCCAGGCGTCGGTTGTGTCGTCCGCAGCGCTCTGTGGGCAATGGCACGTTGACGATCGTCAACATGCGGGCCTGCTCGCGCCAATCCGGACACGCGAGACGGCGGCCCTCCGGTTGGTCTAAGTCGAGCCCAGGCAACGAGAAGCGGCGATTCCCATGACTCCGCTCCGGCCGGCACGCCAGTTGCTTGCTGGCATCGTTGGGCGGGTTCAGAGGACTGTCGAGAGCACAGATTCGTCCAGCGCAAGAGCAACAGGAGGATCTGGCATGTCGACTCGCGCGCGGCTGGCGTTCGTGGGAGCGTGTGTGGTGGTGGCCGCCGTGGCGGCGGGGCCGGGGTACGCCGGTCTGGTCTCCTCGTGGAGCTTCGATGAGGCCGCGAGCGGCACGGGCATCGCGCTGGACGCGGTGGGCACCAACCACGGCTTCTTCGAGGGCACGGCGACGTACACGGCCGGGCTGATCGGCACGGGTGCCGCGCTCCTCAATCACATCCCCGGTGACGGTGTGAACGTGGGGAACGGCGGCGGCGACTTCTCGTTCACCACGGGCATGAGTGTCGAGGCCCTCATCCAGCCTGGCGCCGCCCTCGGCGCCCGCACGTATGAGGAGGTCTTCCGCAAGGATGACGGCGGCAACCGCATCCTGCTGTCCTTCCAGCTCAACGGCTCGATCCTGTCGTTTGGGATCAACGATGGCACCGGCTACAAGGAACTGGACATGCCGCTCGACGGCGCCAGCGGGCGGCCGACCCTCGCCGGCCTGAAGGACGGGAGCCCCCATCACATCGTCGCCACCTACGACTCCCCCAGCGGCGCCAAGACCCTCTACGTGGACGGCACGCCCCGCTACAGCACGACGGTCGGCGCGGGCGTCAACATGGTCAGCGGCGGCGGCGCCCCTGCGTATATCGGCAACTCGTTGGGGGGGCCGGAGCCCTTCAACGGGGTGATCGACGAAGTGGGGATCTACGACGCCGCGTTGTCGGCCCCGGAGGTCGCCGCGCACTACGCCCTCGTGCAGGCCGGCCAGAGCTACCTGCCGGCCGCCCTGCCTCCTCCGCCTCCGCCCCCGCCGCTGTCGGCTCTGATCGACGACCGCGACTACAGCGACACCTTCACCCTCACCGCCTACGGCGGCAGGCTGGGCCGCGTGGCCAGCGCCACCGCAGAGTCGCCGCCAGCGACCCACGTCGAGGACAACCACGGCAATCCGCCCCGCACGTGGTCGAGCGGCATGTGGTCTCTCTCGACCGATGCGGCGGCCTGGGGCACGGGCGCCTCGCCCTACCCCGGCACCAGCGGCGCTGGCTCCGACACCGGCATCACCCAGCGTGGCGGCGGCGGCGACTGGGGCATCGAGTACGGCCTGCGCCACGACTTCGTCGTCCAGACCGACTTCGTCCAGACCACCGACCGCGTGGACATCACGGCCGGCGCCGCGCGCGACACCATCGCCCCTCCCTACGGCCTCTCTGTCTTCTTCCGCACGACCGGCCACGCGGGACCCGAGATCGGCCTCTACTCCTCCGCCACCGCCGAGGTGGACACGGGGCTGACCTCGGGCATCCCCGTCGCCGGGCAGTGGCACAACTACGCCGTCCGCTTCAACCAGGTGAGTCGCGAGCTCGAGGTCTTCGTTGACCAGGTCTCCCGCGGCGTCATCGACCTCGACACGATCGCGGGCGGCGCCTTCAGCAGCTACGCCCTGTCGAACGCGGCCGTGAGCATCGGTGGCGCCGGCGGCAACCGCACCTGGTGCGACAACTTCCAGGTCGGCGACCCCGTCGGCGAGCCCGAGCCCTACTTCGGCGTCTTCCCCGACTACAAGGACACCTTCACCGTCGGCACCCCCGCCCGGCCCGACGGCCTACACAATAACAACGCCGGCGGCGGCTACAACATCGAGCAGGCCTTCGGCGGCGCCCCGGTCGTCACCTGGGCGCCCATGTCGAACTTCAGCTTCAACTCCGCCGGCAACACGACCAACCCCGGCCTCCTCGCCGCCGCGGCGGGCAACCCCGGCGCGGCCACGGGCGTGGTCCAGTCGGGCGGCGGCGACTTCAGCATCCCCTACGGCCTGCGCGACAGCTATGTCGTCTCCCTCGACGCCATCCTGCCGCCCGGCGACCGCCTCGATATCAGCAGCCTGCCGGCCGCCGGCGCCAGCATCTTCTCGGCCGACAGCCTCAGCGTCTTCTTCCGCCGCGACACGGTGACCAACCTGGGCGCCATCGGCCTCTTCAACGGCGCCGCCGAGACCTGGGTCTACGCCCCAGGCACCCTGGGCATCGACGATGCCGACTGGCACAACTTCGCCGTGCTCTTCGACCAGCCCAATGACATCCTGCGGGCATACGTGGACGGCGTGATGCTCGTGGACCTCGACCTGACGACCTTCGCCGGCGGCCTCTACCAGAGCTACTCGAACGCCGCTGTGGGCGCCGGCGGCGCCGGCTACAACTGGGGCTACCCCGGCGGCCCCTATGTCCTGTGGATCGACAACTTCCAGGTCGGCGTCCTCGCCCCCGAGCCCGCCACCATGGCCCTGGTGGGCCTCGGCCTCGCCGCTCTCGCCCGCCGGCGGAGGCGATGACGCGCCCGAATCGGCCGAACCATCCCATGCCCTCCCGGAGGCTTCCGCGCCTCCGGGAGGGTTTCCTGCGGCCCGCTTGATCCGAGCGGCTGAGGCTGGCACAATGGCGCCACGACCGAGACGCGACGCACCTGATCCGTGAGCGGCGAATGGCTGAGGCATACGACCCGCTGAGCTACGAGAACCTCGCCATGAGCGTGGTCACCGCGCTCATGGACCGGGAGCCCTTGCTTCGCCGGCGCGCTGCTCCCGCCCGGAGCTCGACGGCCGTCTCGTAGAGCTCGACCCGCTGCTTGACCTTTCCCCGCCGCACCGATGAGTTCACGATGCTCGACCCTGTGCGCTTCTTGCGCACGCGGTGAAGCTCGATGATCTCGAAGCCGCAGCTCTCGGCGATCCGGGCGAAGTACTGGTCGGTCTTAAGCTCCACGCCCTGAAGAATGTTGTTGCCGATGACGACGACGGCAGTGCCGCCCGGCTTCATCAGGCCCCAGGCCGCACGGCAGAAGGCGAGGCAGTCGTTGAAGTAGGCCGCCGCGTAGTTGGCCCATCCGCTTCCGCCGTAGACGCCTTTCTCCTTGCGCAGCGTCCGCAGGTGGTCGAGCTGCTCGGCGAGCTCCGCGCACTCGACCTCCAGCTCGATGCGCGGGCCTGCGCGCACCGTCTGCCAGAACTTGCCGAAGCTCTCGTGCTCCATCGCCTTGAGCTCCGCACGCCTCTCGACCAAGCCCAGCCAGAAGAGGTGGGGCCGGGTGTTGCGGACATAGTGGTAGTTGTTGAGGTAGGGCGGCGAGGTAATCAGGAAGTCGATGCTGTGTGCGGCCACGCGGTCGGAGCTCGTGAGGAAGCTGTCGGCGAAGACTTCGACCCGCGGGGCCCGCCCGAGCGAGGCCATCCGGAGCTGCATCTGCGCCATATCGCTGAGCATCTGATCGAGCTTCGCCGCGACGGTGCCGGCGACGTCGGCGTCGAGGATATCGTCCTTCCCCGCCGACTTGCGGCGCCCGAGGCTCGGCTCATAGGAGTAGTTCGAGAAGCCGACCATCACCGCCCCCAGCGCCACGCGGAACAGGTCGCGAAGCCACTCGGCCTGGCACGCGGCGATGAAGTCGAGCACGTGGAGCACCTTGCGCTCGACCTTGGGACTGAAGAACGGTGCGCGACTCTTGAACTCCGGCGGCGGCTGCGACGTGGGCGCGGAGCCGGCACGGCGGCCCATGAAGTCGCGGAACTCGTGGATCGCCTGCTTCAGCGCCTTGAGGTCGCAACTCAGGCAGTGGACCTTGGCGCGGCAGGCCAGCGCCGCGTAGGGGTTGATCTCGTAGCCCACCGCGTCGTGGCCCCGCTCCAGCGCCTCCACGAGCGTCGTCCCAACCCCCGCGAACGGGTCGAGCACGGTCACGTCCGCTGGGTCGCGATCGCTCGCCGCCTCCAGTACCCCGCCGACGAAGGACGACGAGAACCCCGCGATCCACGGCACCCAGCGGTGGAGCGGCTCCGAGCGGTTCTTGGTGAAAGCCGTGTCGCCGAACCCGGCGCCCGCCGTGTCCTCCTTGGCCGGCGGCGGCCTGTGGGCCAGGAGGTCGAACCCATACTGGACGACGGGCTCCGCGACGCCTTGCGCGGCCCCGCTGCCGGCCAGCCACGTCTCCAGGGCCGATCGGAGGAACCGCCATTCGCGGCCCACCTTCTGGCCTGGCGCCCTGCCGTCGCGCGCGAGCTCCCGCAGTGTTTTCTCACTCACCCGCACGAACTCGGCTGCCTCGCGCAGGGTCAGCACATCGTGAGCCGCCTCCATCGCCTGCTCCTAACTTCCGCTATCTTCCGCCAGCTTACTATAGCCAGCCGGAGCGCTCTGTCAAGCACATCTGGTGGCGCGCGGGTCTAGCGGACTGCGAAGCGGAGGTCGGGCGCGGCGAGGACGGTGGGCCAGGTGCCGCTGTCGGGCTCGCGCTCGTGGA
>CAZDNN010000299.1:0-8021 GCA_964506385.1 uncultured Planctomycetota bacterium | reverse complement strand
CGCTCCCCTTCCGTTGGGCAGGGCGCAGGGAAGCACGGCAGGATGCTCTCGTCACCAGGTGCCCCCCGCCACCGCCCTTACCCCCGGCGGCGGCGCAACTGCCCGCAAGCCGCGTCGATGTCGGCCCCCCGCCGGCGCCGCAGCTTGGCCCGGATACCGCGCCGATGCAACTCGGCGATGAACCGCTCGACCCGCTCCGGCAGCGGCTCCTCCCACGGCAGGCCGCCCACGGGGTTCAGCGGCAGCACGTTGACCAGCACCGGGAGATGCCCCACCAGGTCGGCGAGGGCGCGGGCGTCGGCAGGTCTGTCGTTCACGCCCTTCACCATCACGTACTCGAAGGTCACGTCGCGATTGGTCTGGCGCAGGTAGTCGCGGGCGGCGCGGACAATCTCGCGGATGGGCTGCGCCCGCGGCACGAGACGAGCACGGGTCGCGTCATCGGCCGCGTGGAGCGAGATCGCCAGGTTCACCCCCAGGCCCGTCGCGGCGAGGAGCCGGATGCGGCCCGGGATGCCTACCGTCGAGACGGTGATGCGGCGGCCGCTGAGGGCCATGCCCCAGTCGGCCGTGAGGATCTCGAGGGCGCGGGCCAGCGCGTCGAAGTTGGCCAGCGGCTCGCCGATCCCCATGACCACCACGTTCATCGATGCGTCGGGCGGCTGGAACCGCCGCCGGGCGTGCAGTGCCTGCTCGACGATCTCGCCTGCCGTCAGGTGCCGCACGAGCCCGCCGAGCCCGCTCGCGCAGAAGACGCAGCCCACGGGGCATCCGACCTGCGTGGAGATGCACACGGTCCGACGGTCGCCGGCCGGGATGATCGCGGCCTCGACCGTCTCGCCGTCGGCGAGCCCGAGGAGCAGCTTGCGCGTGCCGTCCTCGCTCGCCTGCTCGCCGCGCACGGAGGTGGTGAACAGGACGGCCCGCTCGGCCAGCTTGGCGCGAAGGGCCTTCGGCAGGTTCGCCATCTCGTCGAATGTTGCAGCCCGGCGCGCGTAGACCCAGCCGAGCATCTGGTCGGCACGGAAGGCCGCTTCGCCGAGCGACGCGACGAAGGCGCGCAACTCGTCTCGCGTTGCGCCGATGATTGCCAGTGGGTCGGACTCGGCCATCCGTGGTGCCTCTGCCAGCGCCAGGGCGGCGCGCAACCGGCGGGAGGGCGAGGTTCCTGCCGAGCCGAGCCCGGGACGGGGGCAAACGGCTCGGCAGGAGCCTCGCCCTCCCCGCGTGCGTTGCCCTCCCCCATCCCTATGGGCTATAATCCTCTGGACTCGAGCATACGCGCGAGGTCGCCCGAGCGCACGCAGGCCTCGAAGGCCTCGATGTCGGGCAGGACGACGTCGGCGAGGAACCGGACGGCCCAGTTGACCGTCATCGGCGAGATGGCGATGACGACGCGGCCGTTGCGGTGGGCCTGCCACATCTCGATGGCCGTGCCCATGGAGGCCTCGGGCACGAAGGCCACCAGCACGTCGGCCTCGCCCGCGCGCTCCATCAGGCCGAAGAACGTCTCGCGCGCGGCCTGCTCGGTGAACGCCAGGGAGTCCGGGTAGTTCTCGATCGGGCAGTAGACCTCGTCGTCTGGGAATGCCTGGCGCAGGAGCCCGACGATACGCTCGCGGTAGTCCTGCGAGTGGATCGCCGGGTCGGTCAGGGAGCCCTGGATGATGCCGGCCACGAAGAACGTCGCCATGCGCACTCCTCACACTCACGCCGGGCCGCCATTTAACCAACCATCCCTGCGCCAATCAAGCGCGCTCCCCCATCGTCCTCGTCCTCGATCTCTTCGCCGTCCGCAGCGTGCAGCCGCGGCGTCATACGAGCCCCGGAGTCCCTTCCCTGAGGGCCTGCTCCGCAGGGAGCCAGAGCGGCGTCAAGCCGCCGCACTCCAAAGGCCCGCCTATCGGAAACGCCAGGGCCGCCCGGCAGCCATTCGTCACTCGCCGTTTGCCATGCTTCTCCTGCTCCTGCTGCTCGCCGGCTGCCTGTGGCGATCGCCCGCCTACTACGCCCCCGTCTGGTCGCCGGACGGGCAGAAGCTCTACTATGTCGCCGCCCGCCCCGACGGCACCCTCTCGGTGAGACGTGTGGATCTCCTCAACAGAGAGGCCGGGGAGTTGGCGGCAGGCAGCTTCCCGGAGCCGCCTGTCGCCATGGCGCTGTCACCCAAGGGCGATCGCCTGGCGTGCGCCGTGCTCGTCCGCCGCAACGGCCGCCCCCAGAGCCTTCGGCTCCACATCCTCTCCCAGGGCGGAGCGGGGGACCGCGTCGCCTGGCAGAGTCCGAGCGTCGATGGCGTCGCGGACCTCTGCTGGATGCCCGACGGCCAGGCCGTCATGGTCGCCGCCGACCGCCCCGGCGGCCCCAGCCTGTGGCTCGCCCCCGCGAACGGCGGCACGCCGCGTCCCCTTGCAGCGGACCTGTCGGAGGTGCGGCTGCCTGCCGTCTCACCCGACGGCGCGCAGGCCGCCATCCTCGCCCGCCCGAGTCCCAAGGGCCTCTGGTCGCTCCACGTCCTCTCGCTGGACACGGGGAGGCACCGCGTCGCCGTCCCCGCGCTGTTCCGCACCTGCCGCGTCGGCTACGGCCCGGCCTGGTCACCCGACGGGAAGGGCCTCGCCTACGTGGCCGAGCGGTACGCCGCCGAGGGCTTCGCGGAGATCTGGCTCTGGGATGCTGCCAAGGGGCAGCGTCGAGCCCTGGCGCGGACCCTCGCAGGCTCCTGCTTCGCTCCCGCGTGGTCGCCGAAGGGCTCCCTCCTGGCGTTCGTCCGCCTGCCCTTCGGCTGCGGCACAGCGGGGCCGTCTGCGCCGGGCAGCGGCGACAGGCCC
Organism: uncultured Planctomycetota bacterium; assembly: GCA_964506385.1. Taxonomy (GTDB): domain Bacteria; phylum Planctomycetota; class PUPC01; order DSUN01; family DSUN01; genus CAZDNN01. The sequence continues at coordinate 5,190 of CAZDNN010000299.1, read as the reverse complement.
GCCGAGATCGTGGTCGTGGACACCCGTGAGGGCAGGCAGCGGCCCCTCGTCGCCGACGGCCTTGCCAATCTGATGCCCGCCTGGTCCCCCGACGGGGCCACCCTTGCCTTCACCAGCGCCGCGGACCCTGCGTCGGGCCGCCATGTGGTGCGGCTCGTGGACATCGAGAGCGGCCGCATCCGCCTCGCCGAGGAGAGCCCCGGCGCCCGTTTCACCCTTGCCATGGCCCATCACGCACGGGGCAGTCCGACGGGACTCCGCGAGGCGCTCGAGCAGTTGGCCCAGATCGCCGACGGACCGGCCCGCGCCATCGCCCATCGCCAGATTGCAGAGGTGTACGCCGGGCTGGGGCAGTGGCGCCTGGTCGCCGATCACGCCCGTGAGGCGGCCAAGGCGGAGGGTCTGCCTGGCGTACGGGCGCGGAAGCTGCTCGTCGAGGCCGAGATGCGGCTCGGCAGGCCGGGAGCTGCTCTCCAGGCGGCCTCCGCAGCGGCCGACGAACCCAAGGACTCCGAAGCGCAGAAGCTCGCGGCCCGGCTCCGCCGCGGCTTGGAGGACGCCGACAAGCTCCGCAAGCAGCTCGCGGCCAAGCCGACGCCACAGCTCCTCCACCAGCTCGGCGATGTCACCCGCAGCGGCCTCGGCAACCCGCGGGGCGCCCTCGGGCTGTACTTCGGCCTCCTCGACCAGCATCCCGACTATCCGCATGCGGGCGAGGTCGCCGCGGCCGTCTTCGACTGCTACGCCCACCTCCGCGCCCACCGCGCGAGCTATCGCCTCCTCGCGCGCATGGCCGACCTGGTCGGTGACGGGACGCTCACCGCCGACCACATGCTCCTTATCGCCGACGCGGCCATCTCCGGCGGCAAGCCCGATGCTGCCAGGGCCTGGCTCGACCGCCTTCCCCGTGAGGCCGACGCGGCCCGAGCCGCTGAGCTCTGGTGCCGCCTGGCCGAGTCCGAGACCGCGCGTGCCATGCCCGACGCAGCCCGGACCGCCTGGACCCGCGCCGCTCAGGCCGATGGTCCCGTCGGCGCCGAGGCCTCCGTCGCGGCGGCACGGCTCCTTGCCCAGGCAGGCGCTCACCAGGAAGCGGCCCGACTCGTCCTCGCTGGCTTCCGCCCCGAAGCCAGGGTGCCGACGATGCGAGCAGCGATGCAACTCCTTGCCCGCGCGCAACTTCAGCGAACCGACCCGGTGGCGTACGGCGTCGCCAGGGTCGGCCAGCTTGTGGCCTTCGCCTACTACGAGAGCGCCGCGAAGGCAGGAGAGCGCCTTCTCACCGGCCTGCCGCCCAACGACAGGCAGCAGGCCGCCCTCCGCCGCCACCTCGCCATCGCATTCGAGAGGTTGGCAGCGTATCATATTGCCAGGGCAGATGTTACGGATGCATACAAGGTGACCCGACGGTGGCTTCGCTCCGCCGCGGCCGATGACGATCTCCCCCGAGCCCTGGCAACGCTCGCCGCGTGCCACGCGCTTCGCGGTGACCGCCGCGCGCTGGTGGACACCCTGACCCGCCTGACCCTGGAATTCGCCGACCGCCCCGAGGGCGTTGCCGCGCGCCGCCAACTCCTCCTGCTCAACACCCCAGGCCGCCGCTGACACTGCCCTGTGACGCGAATCCCTGCCGACATGTCGGCCCCGGCTCGCCAGAATGGCAGGGCCGGCCGTCAGGCGCACGCCTGCTGCACTCACCAGATGGGCGGGGTACAACCACGCAACCGCCCAATATATAGAAGCTTACAGCGAGTCTTGCCTGCCGCAGCAGCAAGACCCTGGCAACTGGCACGGTGTTTGCTAGGTTGACCATTGGAACGTGTGATGCGAGGTGGCTGCGATGGATACCAGACGAGTACTCGTGGCCGACGACAACGTGAGCCTGGCCGATACGGTGGGCGAGATCCTGAACGACCATGGCTTCGACGTGACGGTGGTGACGTCTGGCACGGATGTCCTGCTGGCATGGCGGAAGCGCCCGGCGGATGTCGCGGTGCTCGACGTGGATCTGCCGGACATCGGTGGGCTGCGTCTGGCGCGGCGCCTCGCGTCTCGCCGGCACCGCTGCGGGCTCGTGCTGATGAGTGCGCGGGACCCGGAGGACCTGCGGCCACGGGTCGAGGCCTTGGGAGCGCAGTTCCTCCCTAAGCCGTTCTCGCCAGAGCACTTGCTTGGGACTGTGGAGACGCTGCTTCGTCACCTCGGCGACGCGGCGCCGCGGCAGAGCGACTCGCCTCTGCTACTCGGTGCGCGGGTGCCCAAAGCCCTGCTCGACAGGCTCCGGCGTCGCCGCCGCCGTTGACGCGACCGCCCCATCGGCCGACATGAGCGTGCCCGCGGAGGAGCAGTCGTCCGCGGGCACGGTGCATGTGCGGGCCGTCGGACCGCCTACTTCTTGTAGACGGGCAGGAAGCGGTAGTAGACCTCGAGGCAGAGGATCGCCATGGCCGTCGTGTAGACGCGCCCGCCCCGGCTGCCCCATTGATGGTTCTTCGGCTCCCAACTCCCCCGGACAAACCGCCCGCGCTCGTCGTGGATCTTGTGGACCTGGCACTTGACGAGCGGGTCGCGAAACATCTTGTTCCACCTCGCCCAGAACTCGCCGCCCATCTGGAACATGGCGAGGACCGAGTAGTAGGTGAAGTAGAGATCGCCGACCAGGTTGTTCTTGCCCTTCCCGGCCCCCTTGGCCTTGCTCATGAGGTAGTTGGCGGCGGCCTGGATGTCGGCGTCGTACTCGCCGCCGACGAACTGGCGGCAGAGCATCCCGATGGCAGAGACAGCCGGCCATGCGTCCTGGCGGCTGACGAGATAGGAGCTGCCGCCGTACTCGCGGAACGTGTTCTTCAGGAAGGTCCGGGTGCGCTCGAAGCAGCGCTCGGGGACGTTGAGCTCGGAGCAGAGGCCGGATTTGAAGGCCATGACCTGCCAGCCGGTGACCGACATGTCGCCCTCGCCTCGCGGCACGGAGCCCTTGTAGCGGAAGCCGCCGTGGTCCGGCTGCACCGAGGCAATGAAGTCCACGGCCTTCTGTGCCATGCGGCCGACCTGGGGGGAGCGGGTCAGGCCATATGCCTCGCTGACGGCCATGGTGGCGATGCCCTGCTCGTAGAAGGTGGACCAGCCGAACGAGCCGTTGGCCTTCTGGTTCGCCTTGAGCCAGGCGAGGCCCTTGGCGACAGTGGACTTGAAGGGGCCTTTGGTCTGGGTGTAGCCGGCGCCGAGGAAGGCGAGGAGGGCGAGGCCGGTCATCCCGACATCGTAGTTCCCCCCGCCCTCCCAGCGCTTGCAGTTCCAGCTCCCGTCCTTCTCCTGAGCCTTGGCGAGCCAGACGAGGCCGGCGCGGACGGCGCTCTCGGCGTGGCGGTTGGTCCCCCCGCGGCCGCCCATCGCGCGGGAGCGGCCTGCGCGGTTGCGTCCCGAGTAAATGCCTCGGGTCATGCCGACGCTGTTGTCCTCGACGGCGAAGACCGGGGTGGCGGACGGCGGGTCAATGGTGGGGACAGGCCGCTCCACGTCCTTGACCATGTCCTCGACAGGCGGCAAGTCGAGGTCGGGCCCGGGATCATCCTTGCTGGGCGGCTCGGGGGAGATGGGGATGTCCTCGATGGGAACCTCGAAGTCCTCCTCGATCTCCTCTTGCTCCCAAGGCTCGGGCTCTTCGACGATCTCCTCGCGCTGCTCATCAACGAGGTTGACCTCGACGGTCATGTAATCATTGGCCTGGACGATGCGGTAGGGCCATTTCCACATGACCAGGAGCGCGATCAGATGGATGAGGAAGGAGATGGTCCACCAAGGCAGGCGCCTCAACTGCTCGGCGACGAACTCCTGCCACCAGGTCTGCTCCTCGTCGTCGATATACTCCTCGAGCTCCTGGTCGAGGTCGTCGTAGGCAGGCTCCGTCGCTTTCGCCATGGCCGGGTCTCCGGGGGGTCCCTCGCGCGGGTCGCGAGTACGAACTCAGCCTCTCAGATCCCCTCCACTCATGTAGTCCAGCCGTGCCAGCAAAGGTTCACACCTTCCCTGGCATTTCTGCATCGGCTCCGTCATTGGGGCCAACGCGCCATCGGAAGTATACAGGGAATACAGGGCCCCTGTCAAGCCCGATTCGCACGGCTGACAGCGCGGGGGCCGCCTGCGCCAGGCCGAGGGGCTTACGCGGCGTAATCGCTTACCGTGCAAATGGTTACGGCTCACGCGCCGCCGGCGCGCGCAACGGCGCCCCGCCAGGCGCCTTGCACCCCCAGACAGTCCCCGCCAACGTCACTCAAACGGCGCCCACACGATCGGGGACTCGTTGAGATCCACGGTGCCGTGGGACGTCTCGATCACCCCTGTGACGGTCAGCGTGGCCTTGCCGGGCTTGCGGCCGGCAGCAATGTCGCGCAGCGCGTCGGCGGCCGTGATGCGGCCGGTCACGGTGATGGTGCCCTTTTGCCCGGGGCCGATGGGGCCGGCGCTGGTGACGGTGACCTCGCCGACGTCCACGTCGCCGAGCCGGAGCTGGACCCTCAGGTTCCGCAGGTCGATGGGAAAGACGTTCGGGTTCGTGACGTCGGCCTCGACCCTCGTGCTGGCGCCACTTGGCGAGGCCGGCCCCCAGCTCACGCGCAGGCCCCGCAACCGCGGCGGTCGCGCGATCGGGACCGTACCCTTGAATGAGATCGGCACCACCTGCGCGTGCCCGAGCACCGTCACCAGCAGATCGCCGTGCAGGCGGTACGTCGCCTTGTTCGCGTCCTTGAGGCGTCGATAGGTCCGCCACAGCGCGCCGTATGTCACCCGCACAGGCAATCCCACAGTCCCGACGCGCCAGGGGGGGACGCGCAGACGCACCGGCTCCTCGCCCGTGAGAAACTCGGTGCCCTCGATCGACAGGCCGTAGCGCGCGAAGGGGGCGGCCAGGGCAAAGGGATAGGGGTTCTTGATGTCGAGCTCGAAGGCCAGGTCGGCACCGCTAAGGTCCATGCGGGCGATCCGCGGCCGCACCTCACGCACCTTCGGCTTCCCCAGCACCGACAGCAGCCGCCCGCAGCCCGATGTCAGGACGGCGAGGACGCCAAGAGCCAGGAACGCCAGCGCACGCCTCATCGGCATCTGTCCCATTGCTCAACTCCTCGGCCTTTCGTAACTAGTTCCCGTTGCGGATCGCTCCAATGGGAGGGCGAGGCTCCTGCCGAGCCGCGT
>CAZDNN010000298.1:0-8042 GCA_964506385.1 uncultured Planctomycetota bacterium | reverse complement strand
CGGCTGCAAGGGCGCTTCGCATTGACGCCAGAGGTGACCGGAAGCCGAATCGACGGCGAGGACGAGGACGACGACGAGAACGATGAAGAGGGATTACCACTTTCGGGAGTCATGCTCTCGAAACCCCTTGCTCGCGCGCCGAGGACACGATACCGCCTCGGGGGGACGAACTCAACGGTCGCTGCCGCCCGACCGCCGGGAGGCCCGCCGGCGGCGGGAGAGCTTGTAGGTGAGGCGGCCGAGACGTACGACCCGCCGCACGGGCATGAAGAGGCCCTGGCGGACGTTCGAGTAGATGTTCACCACGATGAGCCGCGCGGTCGCCATCGTGCTGTGGGCCTGGGGCTCGCGCATGCCGATGAGCCAGGCAAGCGCCACCAGACGCAAGGCGCCCGAGATGAGGAACAGGACGCCGTGGTACGTGAGCCGCCAGCCGAAGAGCGTTCCCTCCCAATCCTCCAGCGCGTGCGCCACGGCGCCGGCGGACACGCCGCTGACGATGCCGGCCGCCGAGACCACGAGGTAGTTCACGGCCAGGTACGCGCTGCCCTGGCGCCGCCCCTTCCGCGAGGCGCCCATCCCAAGCAGGATGTTGAAGTTGGCCAGCTCCACCCCCGCCCAGCCGACGAGCGACATGAGCACGCCGGCGTATCCGAGCCACCAGTTCTCGGGCGTCACGAAGATCCACGCGGCCGCACCCGGCACCACCATCAGGCCGGCGATCATCAGCGTCGGCTTGCAGCCCACACGGTCCTGGAGCCGCCCCCAGCCCCGCACGGCGAAGTAGCCCACCACCAGGTAGACGGCCACCAGCATCACGTTCGCCGCCCGGTTGCTGAGGTGGAGGACGTCGAAGAGATAGAGCCACACGAACTGGCCGATGAAGCCCATGCCCAGGGTCGCGGTGGCGGTGTAGCCCAGGTAGTGGCGGAAGTCGCGATCGCGAAGAGGCTCGCGGAAAAGCGTCAAGAAGCGCAGCCGGCGATCAGGCTGATGCGCGACGTCGGGCACCGGCACCAGCCACAGGAAGTCGATGATGCCCAGCACCCCGCCGAGCGCCAGGAGCGCGCTCACGGCCCGCATCAGGGGCTCGGCGCCCTGCGCCTGGAAGTGGTCGAGCACCGTCGCCGACACGAGCGTCGCGACGACCGCCACGAGCCGCCCGAGCTGGTTGCGGCGCGAGAAGTACCGCCCCCGAATCCGCCGGGGGAACAGGTCGGCGAACCACGACATCACCGCAGGCGCCATCGCGTGCCCGCTCAGCGACGAGCACGCCCGCACCACCAGCAGCGCCGGCCACCACCAAGCACCCGGCAGCACCCACGGGATCAGCGCCAGCAGCACCCACATCAGACGCGAGACGATCCCCGCGATCATCAGCACCCGCTTGCGTTGGCCGTAGCGCGCCAGGAGGTAGCTGGTCGGAAGCTGCATGAGCGCTCCCGCCCACGGCATCGCCGCCAGCACCCCGAACCAGAACGTCGGCAGCCCCACGAGCTTGGCGAAGCGGGTGAACGTGGCGCCCATGGTGAGGTACATCCACGCGGCGCCAAACAGCCACGCGGTGGTCACGCGCCGCATGGCGTATCGCACATCGTGGGAGGGTGCCTGGGCGACCTCGGTCTCGGGCGGGACCGGGGCCTTCGCGCTGTCGGCAGGCGGAGACACGACACACCTTCGTCAGCGAATACAACTGCCCCGTCCGCCGTCCCACGGCGGCACGGGGCACTGGCCATCAGGCTGCGGAGTCTACCCGTCCCCGCGCCCGAAAGCAACCCCGTTTCGCGGCTCCGCAGGGAGAAGGCGTCTCCTGCCTCACGTGGCAACTACACTCACGCCTGAGGCCGTGATACAATGCGATGAGGAAGGAAGAAGAGTCTGCCCGCAGATCGCGCGACGCGCAGAGATGAGGAGAGAGCATGAAAGGGAGCAAGAGACTCGTCGCGGCCGCGCTCGGGAAGCTGGCGACTGCCGCGGCCCTGGCGCTCGGGATGGCTCTGGCCGCATCAGGCGGCGAGACATGGCGGTGGCCCCAGTTCCACGGGCCGCGGCGCGACAACAAGTCGGACGAGACCGGGCTGCTGAAGCAGTGGCCGGAGGGCGGCCCGAAGCTCCTGTGGACGGCGAAGGGGATCGGGCGCGGCTTCTCCACCGTCGCCATCGCAGGGGGGCTGATCTACACGACGGGCAACATTGGCCGCGACACGGTGATCACCGCCCTCGGCCTGGACGGGACGAAGGTGTGGACAGCCGCCAACGGCCCCGCCTGGTCGCGCGAGATCCCCGGCACGCGCGGCACCCCGACGATCGACGGCGACCGCCTCTACCACGAGAACGCCGACGGTGATGTCGTCTGCCTGGACGCGAGGACGGGGAAGAAGGTCTGGGGGCTGAACATCCTGAAGAAGTTCGGCGGCCGGAACATCCGCTGGGGACTGGCCGAGTCGCTGCTCATCGACGGCGGCAGGGTCATCTGCACGCCCGGCGGCACGAGGGTCACCATGGCCGCCCTCGACAAGGGGACGGGCAAGACCGTGTGGACCTGTGAAGGGGCCCGTGAAAAGCCAGGCTACGCATCCGCGATCCTGGTCGAGTATGGGGGCGCGCGCCAGATCATTACGATGATGTCCGCCTCCGTCGTCGGCGTCCATGCCGACACAGGCAAGCTGCTATGGCAGCAGAAGCATCCCGCGTACATGGACGAGACGGTCTCGACGCCCGTCTTCCACGATGGCCTCGTGGCGGTCTCGACCCTCGGTCCCGGTGCAACCCAGTGCATCAAGCTCTCGGTGGACGGCGGCGCGGTCTCGGCACGGCAGGCATGGCGGACGCGCGCGCTCGACAACCACCACGGCGGCATCCTGCTGCTCGACGGCCACCTCTACGGCACGAAGGTCCGCCGCGACTGGCTCTGCCTCGAGCTCGCGACCGGCAAGGTGGTGCACCGCGCCGATGGCGTCGGCAAGGGCTCCCTCACCTACGCCGACGGGATGCTCTACACCTACAGCGAGAAGGGCCTCGTGGGACTGGTGAAGGCCACACCCAAGGAGCACAAGGTCATCAGCAGCTTCCGCGTGCCCAAGGGCGGCCGCGGCCCGGCCTGGGCGCACCCGGTCGTATGCAACGGGCGGCTGTACCTGCGACACGGCGACTTTCTCTACTGCTACGACATCCGGGCCAGGTAGCGTGGGCGGCGGGGGCAACCACGCCTCACGCGGTGCGGGCCAGACGTTGGACAAGAGCCGCGGCGCGGCGGATGGCGGCTTGCACGGGCTCGGAGATGGGGGCACCGAGGGCAAGGGAGGCAGGCTGGGCCGCGAGGACACGGGCGGGGGCGTCGCAGCGGCCGGCGAGGAGCCCGAGGAAGAAGCCGAGGGGGAGGCCGTGGGTGGAGGTGGCGACGGCGTCGAGCTCGCCGGGGGCGAGGAGGCGGAGGGTCCCCGGCGGCTCGCCCATGTCGGCGGCGTCGAGGAGGAGGATGCTGGCGGGCGCGGAGCGGGCGATGGGGGCCAGCCAGTTCTCGGGGGCCATGCCTGCGTCGAAGCAGGCTACGCCCTCAATCTCGGGGAGCGCCGCGACGACGGCGGGGCCGAAGCCGTCGTCGCCCTTCATCGGGTTGCCCACGCCAACCACGGCCAAGGGAAGGGAGCAGGCGGTGCGGAGTTGGGTTAGCATCGGGTCCGCGTGGGCAGCGGAGGGCGAAGGAAACGCGGGGCTGGACATGTTACCCCCCTTCGCACAGACGCCCACCCTCGATGCAACACGTGGCGCAGCGCGACCGCCTCGCGTCTCGGCAAGCCCAATCACGGATTGGGCTTGGTATGCCCGGCCCCGTGTTTCCTTCTCGCGTCGCGCTGGGGAGGAGCATCGGGACGAGCGCTGGCAAGGCCATCAGCCCCAGAGCTCGGAGACGACGACGCCGCGGCGGCAGTTGGGGCAGAGGACGCGGACGATGTCGCTGCGCCCGAGGGGCACGTCGGGGCGCCGGGCCGACTCGGGCCCGACGAGCTGGAGGGCGCCCTCGGCGGTCAGGATGAGGGTCGGGTTGGCGAATCGCTTGGCGCCGAGCCGCCGGGCGACCCAGCGCAGGTGGTCTCTGGTGGAGATGACGGCGCCGCAGACCTCGCAGAGCACCAGCTCCTTGTCGATGGAGACGGTGGAGGCCGAGCGATCGAGGGTCGCGAGGTCGTAGGTGGTGGTCAGGTGGACGCCCTTGCCCGTAAGGCAGTGCTCCTCGCAGGCGCCGCAGAAGATGCACTTGTCGTCGTGACGGACGATGGTGCGCGTGGGCGGCTCGGCCTCGGGCCGGTCGATGACGTCGATGGCGCCGGCAGGGCAGACGCGGGCGCAGCCGCCACAGCCGACGCACTCGTCGGGGTCGAACTGCCCCTGGCCGCGATAGGCCTCCGGCGCGGGCGAGGGCTCCGCGGGGAAGGGGTGGGTGTAAGGCCCCTGGAAGACGGCCTTGATGGCCTCGCCGAGTTCGCGGAGCTTGGGCTTGCGCATGGTCAGAGTTCCTCGCTGAGCCGCTTTTCCTCGTACTTGTCGGCGACGCTGCCCTCCCAGAGGCGGACGCCGGAGATGTGGGCGCCGCGGGCGATGGCGTGGGCGCCGACGGGCGAGGTAAGGATGACGAAGAGGGCGCAGAAGAGCGCCTTGATCCCCAACGCCGAGAAGCCCACCTCGACGAACACGCCCACCAGGATCAGGCAGGTGCCGAGGGTGACGCACTTGGTGGCCGCCTGCACGCGGTTGTAGACGTCGGGCAGCCGCACGAGCCCGATGGCGCCGAACAGGTCGAAGGCCAGGCCGATCCCGATGATGATGCAGGCAGTCGTGCTAGTCATCGAAGGTCCGTCCTTCCAGATACTTGGCCAGAGCGATGGTGCCGATGAAGCTCACCAGCGCCCAGGCCAGAGCGATGTTCATATAGAAATCCCGGCCCCGAATGAGGCCGTAGACGCAGCAGAAGCCGACGATGAGCGTGCCCAGGATGTCGAGCGCCACCGCGCGGTCGGGCGCCGTCGGGCCCCGTCCAATGCGGTAGAGACACAGAAAGCTCGACAGGAGCAGCACTACGAGTGCCCAGTCCAGGAAGGTCATTCGAAGATCTCCTTGAGCATGCGCTCGAAGCGGCGGATGATCGTCTCCGTCTGCGCCTCGGGATCGTCGCTCTCGATGTTGATCCAGTGGACGTAGAAGTCCTGGCCATCGATGTCCACCGTCAGGGTGCCGGGCGTCAGGGTGATGGAGTTGGCGAGAAAGGTCTTCGCCAGGTCGCTGGTGAGCTCGGTGCGGACCCGCACGATGCCGGGGCGGATGGGCACGTGGGGGTGGAGCACGCGGTAGGCCACATCGAGGTTCGCCTTGACGCAGTAGTAGGCGAAGTATGGGATGTAGAGGAGGAACCACAACCAGCGCCGCGGGCTCAAGAGCCCCTCCGGCGCCTTCGGGTAGATCTTGCCCAGAGCCGCGGCCAGCAGCAGGCTGAAGACGAGGCCCGCCGCCAGATCCTGGAGCCCCACCGACCAGGTTAGCAGTATCCACGTGCCAAGCAGCAGGAAGAAAAAGGCGATCTTCTTCACGGGAGGGTCCCTCCGAGAGCGACCTGGGTGGATTCGGCGGCATTGACGAGGGTCTCGCTCGCCTGGTCGAGGAACGCCACGCCATGGTCGGCCATCAGCCAGGGCGCGAGCAGCCCCGCCCCGATGCACACGACCGCCAGCACGACCATGGCCACACACATCGAGAACGGCACCTCGCGGACGTTCGCGTGCTGGGCGGGCAGCTCGCCGCCGATGACGTAACGCTGCACCTTGACGAACGAGACGAGCGTGAGGAACGCCACGAGCGCGGCCAGCGCGGCCAGCCACAAGTACCCCGCCATCACCGCCGCGGCAATGATTATCAGCTTGCTCCAGAAGCCGTTGAACGGCGGCACCCCGGCGATGGACAGCGAGGCGATGCGGCAGCAGCCGCTCGTCACGGGCATCCTGTGGGCGAGGCCGCCCAGCTCCTTGAGCTGCCGCGTGCCCGTGGCGTACTCGGTGGCGCCCGAGCACAGGAACAGCAGGCTCTTGAAGGCCGCGTGGTTGAACAGGTGGAAGAGGCCGCCGAAGATGGCGAGCCCGGCGACCGCCCTGTCGCCGCCCTTCGCCAGCACGGCCCCCCCGATGCCCAGGGCCAGGACGACGTAGCCCATCTGGCTGATCGAGTGGTAGGCCAGCAGGCGCTTGAAGTCCCACTGCCCCACCGCCAGCAGCACCCCGATGATCATCGACAGCCCGCCGATGACCATCAGCACGGTGGCGAACTCCGCCCTCGGGCCGAAGACGCTGAAGAAGACCCTGGCCAGGGCGTAGACGCCGAGTGCCTTGATGAGCACGCCGCTGAGCATCGCCGAGATCGGCGCGGGAGCCGACGGGTGCGCGTCCGGCAGCCAGGCGTGGAACGGCACCATCGCCGCCTTCATCCCCAGGCCCATGACGAAGAAGCCCGCGGCGACGTAGAGCGCCGCATTGCCCCCGAGCGCGCCCATCTGCGCGCGCATCTGAGCCATGTTCAGCGTCCCAGTCAGGTTATACAGGATGCCGACGCCGAAGAGGATGAACGTCGAGGCCAGGCTGCCGAGCACCAGGTACTTGAACGACGCTTCGAGCTCCTCGCTCTCCACGCCGAACGCCACGAGCGAGTAAGACGAGATGGCGGCGACCTCGATGAAGACGAACAGGTTGAACATGTCGCCCGCCAGCGCCACCCCGTTCATCCCCGCCACCATCAGGAAGAAAAGGCAGAAGTAGAAGCCCTTGGTGGTGTAGCGCTGCATGTAGCGGAGCGAGAAGACGATGGCCACGAGGGCCACGAGGTTGATCGTCAGCAGCATCAGGCGCGTCAGGCCGTCGCACACCAGCGCGATCCCGACCACCCCACTGTCCTCCGACCAGCCGCCCATCCAGTACGTGACAGGCTCGGCCCCCCCGACGAACTGGATGGACAGGCCGAGCAGCACGGCGCCCAGGAGCGTGGCGATCAGGTCGATGAGCCACTCGGGCTCGTGGAGCTTCTCGAGCAGCGGCATGACGAACGCCGCGGCGAGCGGAAGCGCCACCATCAGCGGGAGTGTGTTGTCCATCGATGGGTCCCCGTTAGCCTTGGAGCTTCTTCATCTCCGACGTGTCGAACGTGCCGTACTTCTCATGGAGGCGGATGGCCATGGCGGCCATGAGGGCCACGAGGCCGAGTCCGATGACGATCGAGGTCAGGATCAGCGCCTGGGGCAGCGGATCGACCGCCCCCGCGGCGAAGCTCCCTGCTGCCTCGCCCTTGACCAGGATCGGCGCGCGGCCGCCAGTGCGGTAGCCGAGCAGGATCAGGAACAGGTTCACCGCGTACTCGGCGACCATCACCCCGACGATCACCTTGATGAGATTGCGCTTGCACGTCACCGCGTAGACGCCGATCGCCAGGAGCACCATCGCTAGCACGTAGGGGGTCATCGGCTCAGTCCTCGGCTCGGAACACGGAGAAAACGGCGAACACCCCGAACAGGCAGGCCGCCACCTTGATCCCGATGGCGATGTTACACGGCAGGATAATCCCGCTGCTCCACAGCGTGTGGTTGCCCTCGTGCTGGATCCAGTTGGCGAAGAACTCCTTGCCCCCCTGGTAGCCGAGCACCGCGATGGCCAGGAAGGCCAGCGCGCCGATGCAGTCCCACAGGTACGGAGAGCGCTCGCTCATGATGGCATCCACGAACCCCTTCCCGAAGGCGAGGACCATCAGGACGAAGCAGCAGGCGAGGATCACGCCCCCGGCGAAGCCGCCGCCGGGGGTCAGGTGGCCGTAGAGCACCACATAGATGCCGTAGAGCAGGATGAAGGCTGAGACCAGGGAGGTCACGGTCTTCACGATAGGCGACATGCCGCGCATTGGGGGCTCTCCTGTCTGTTGCTCTATCGTCCTCGTCGTCGTCCTCGTCGTCGTCCTCGATCTTTCTTCGTTCTGTGGCTTTCCCCGTCCCGTTCGAGGACGAGGACGACGAC
>CAZDNN010000297.1:0-8075 GCA_964506385.1 uncultured Planctomycetota bacterium | reverse complement strand
CACGCGGCGAGAACGAGCCGCTGGCGGCGACACCTGGTGAGAAATGCGGGCTAGCCATCAAGCCTCAGAGCCCATGTTGCGAGGGGCCGGGGGCATGTTGCGGAACGGCAACGTGACCTAAGCCACGGGGTGCCATAGGGATAGGGGCGTCGCCGACGCGATCGGGGCCATGGCGTGTTGCCGAAACGCAACATGGCGTCTGCCGGATCAGACATGCGGCGTGGGTCGCATACGGCGCGGCGAAGTGCTAACCTCTTGCCACGCAATCGCTTGCGGTGATGCCAGGAAAACCGGAGAGTGGAGTGCCTGGCGGCATGCGGTTTGCAGTGTTCCGTATGGACCGAATCAATTGCATCTTGAATTCAGGAGAGTCCGACAATGGCTACGATGCGAATCCTGCGGCTGTCCCTTCCCGCCCTCCTGACCGCGGTGGTCCTGTGCGGCGGCGCGCAGGCGGGGCTGGTGCAGGCGGACTTCAACGACCTGAACCTCGGTGTGCTCCAGACCCAAGCCGGCGGCGTTGGGATGACCGGCACCTGGGGTAACACGGGCACCATCGACGTCATCAGCGGCGACCTGTCGTCACCGCTCTACACCCTCACCCAGTCGGGCACGCCCCAGAGCGTCCAGGGTGACTACGGCCAACCCCGCCAGAGCACCCGCGCCGTCGCGACCCCGATGAGTGGCGACGTGTGGTTCTCCTACCTCGTCAATATCCCGAACGACGTCGGCCGCGGCGGCATCTCGGTCAACCAGAACAACTACACCTACGGCAGCCCACGCCTCGGCGCCGCGGACACCCGGCTCTTCCTTGAGCTCCCGGACGGCATGCACTGGATCGAGGGGCAGTTCACCGCTGGCGCCACAGCCCTCGTCGTCGGCCAGATGCAGATCGGCGCCGGCAACGACACCATCCAGGTGTGGGTCAACCCCGACCTGGTGGCGCAGCCCGACATCACGGCCTACGAGCCCGCCTACTACAACGCCAGCACCAACTTCGCCTCCAGCGTCTCCCGCATCGGCGTCGCCTCCTACCGCTACGGCGGCCCCTCGGGCAGTAAGGGCGGCACCGTGGACAACGTGGTATTCAGCGACACGCCCACCGCCTACCAGGACGTCACCGGCAGCACGGCCACGCTTCCGACGGTCGTCCTCATTGATGACGGGCCGTCGGGCAGCCCGAACACGTCGAGCATCATCTGGTCGCCCAGCAGCGGCGCCCCCTCGTGGAACTACCGGCCCGAGAGCGGCACGTGGGAGAAGCCCAACTCCTTCGCGGGCACAGGCTCGCGCTTCGCCTCCGCCGCCGACCCCGCCGAGACGGCCACCTACGTGCCCGACCTCCCCCAGGACGGCGGCTACCGCGTCGAGATGTGGTGGCCCACCTTCAACTGGGCCCCTGATGTGCCTGTCACCATCAGCCACCTCGGCGGCACCCACACCCTTACCGTGGACCAGAGCACGAACTCCGGGCAGTGGAACACCATCGGCACCTTCGCCTTCGACGCAGGCACCGCCGGCACCCTGACGATCTCCTCCGAGGGCGTCACCCCCGGCACCGGCGGCGCCGGCCCCGTCGCCGATGCTGTCCGCTTCGTCTACATCGGCGACCTCGGCCCCACCGACATCCCACTGCCCGTGACCGCATACGCCTCCTCCACCCACCCCCAGAACCCCAACAGGCCGCCGGCCAACGTCGTCAACGGCGCCGGCATGACCGACGAGGACGGGGACGGCATCCCCGAATCCCACGCCGCCAACACCTGGGGCGACAACATCAACTGGATGGCCGACTCCTTCTCCAACGACCCCGCCCCCTGGTTCATGCTCGACCTCGGCGGACCCTATCCCGTCGCGTCCATGAAGGTGTGGAACTTCAACGTCACTGGCGGCAGGACCGACCGCGGCGTCGGCGTCGCCGACATTTACGTCTCCCTCGTGGACGACATCGACACCACCGACCCCGACTTCACCGATGCCGACATCTGGACCCTCCTGATGGAAGGCGTCGAGCTCAGGGAGGCCCCCGGCGCCAACGGCTACGATCTGCCCGACGAGATCGACTTCGGCAGCACGACCGCCCGCTGGATCGCCCTTGACATCCAGGAGAACCTGGGCGGCACCTTCGTCGGCCTCAGCGAGATCCAGGTCTTCCTCAGTCCCGAGCCGACCAGCCTCGCCCTCCTCGCCCTCGGGGGCGTCGCGCTGCTGCGCAGGCGGCGCACCGTGAAGTAGGCCCCCCCCAGGAGGCAAATGAGATGAGAAGCTGGTTCTCTGCCTTCACGTGTCTGTTCTCACTCGTTCTCACGATGGGTGCGGCGACGGCGGTGCCGATCGTGGCCAACTCGGGCTTCGAGGCCGGGCCGGTGAACCCGTGGCCGGGCTACGGCCCCATCGCGGACTGGACGCGCATCCACCCGCCAGGGAACAGCGGGAGCAACCCGTCCACAGCAGGGGCGCCGTTCCTCAACGGCCTCGCGCCGCCCGAGGGCAGCTACGTCGCCTTCATCCAGGGCGGCGGCACGCTTCAGCAGACGGTGAGCGGCTTTGACGTCGGCACGGACTACATCGTGCAGTACCGTGAGAACGAGCGCGGGCTGGCCGGCGCGGTGGCGCGGCTCCAGGTCGATCTCGGCGGCACCACGGTCGTCCCCCTCCACGACATCACCCGCACCCCCCAGTTCAGCACCGTCGTCAGCGCGCCCTTCACGGCGACCGCCGCGTCCCATTCCCTCGAGTTCATCCGCTCCGCCGGCATCGGCGACAACACGGCGCTCATCGACCACGTGCTCATCACCGAGGCCGACCGCCACATCTTCAGCCCCAGCTTCGAGGAGGGTCCCCTCAACGGCTGGCCCGGCTACGGTCCCGTCACCGGCTGGATCGAGGTCGGCGGCGGCGGCAGCAACGACGCCGGGGGGCCCTTCGTCAACGGCCTGCCCATCCCCGACGGCGACCGCGCGGCCTTCATTCAGGGTAGCGGCAGGCTCTCGCAGACCGTCGTCGGCCTGACGCCCGGCCAGAACTACATCCTCCAATACGCCGAGAACGAGCGGGGCATGGCCGGCGCGGTGGCGCGGGCGCAGGTGGACCTCGGCGGCACGACCCTCGTCGCCGCGCACGACGTGACCCGCACCGCCGCCGCGTTCCAGACCGTCGTCGCCCCCTTCACCGCCGCCTCCGACCACGCCTCGCTCGAGCTCATTCACCCCGGCGGCGGCACGGGCGACAACACCGTGCTCTTTGACAACCTCCACATCACCCCCGCCGGCACGCCCTTCGTCAAGAACCCCAGCTTCGAGGACGGGCCCGTCCATGGCTGGCCCGGCTACGGCAGCGTCAACAGTTGGGACGTGACGGGCCCGCAGCACGGGATCAACGACGCCTCCGGCCCGTTCATCGCCGGCGCGGGCATTGCCGACGGCACCCTCGCCGCCTTCATCCAGCGCGTGGGCTCCCTCTCCCAGACCGTCGTCGGTCTGACGCCCGGCGAGGAGTACTCGATCACCCTGGCCACCGCCACCCGCAGTGGACAGGGCAACAACCTCGAGGTGCTGGTGGACGGCCAGCTCGTCTCGGGCGGCCGCATCACCTACACCAGCTTCCAGGACCTGACGACCGCCACCTTCGTCGCGACCGACATCTCGGCCGTCCTGACCCTCCAGGCCACCAACCCCCGGGGCGGCGACCGCACGACGCTCATGGACCACGTCCGCATCAACTCCCTCGGCGTCGCGACCACGCCGACCCTCACCAACCCGAGCTTCGAGGACGGCGCGATGCCCCCGTACCCCGGGTACACCGCGATCAGCGGCTGGGCATCCACGACCCACGAGAGCGGCGTCAACGACGCCACGGGGCCCTTCCTGGACGGCATGGCCATCCCTGACGGCAGCCGCGTCGGCTTCATCCAGCGCATCGGCGACCTCTCCCAGACCATCACCGGCCTCACCCCCGGCGAGGTCTACGAGATCGACTACGCCGTCGCCCATCGCCCTGGCGACGAGCCCAACGATCTTCAGGTGCTGGTGGACGGCCAGGTGGTTGCCGGCGGCCGCTCGTCCTTCAACGAGCTGACCGACGTGACGAGCGCCCGCTTCGTCGCGACGGGCAACACCGCGAGCCTCGTCCTCCGCACCACCAACCCGGCGGGCGCCGACACCACCACCGTGGTGGACAACCTGCGGATCCGCGCCGTCGGCGCCCCCGCCGCGCCCACGGTCACCAACGGCAGCTTCGAGGACGGCCCGGCCGCCCCATGGCCCGGCTACGGCCCCATCCACGGCTGGGGCAGCACCTCCTACGACAGCGGCCGCAACGACGCCACCGGCCCCTTCCTCAACGGCCTGCCCATCCCCGACGGCGGCCACATCGGCTTCATCCAGCGCGGCGGCACCCTCACGCAGACCATCACTGGCCTCGAGGCCGGCAAGGCATACACCATCCAGTACTTCGAGAACGAGCGCGGCGCGGCCCACGCCGGCGCGCCGACCGGCCGCATGGCGGTCGAGGTGGACGGCACGGAGATCGTGGCCGAGCACAACGTGACCCGCACCGACGCCTTCCGCCGCGTCATCAGCGCCCCCTTCACTGCGACGTCGATGGCCGCGGCCCTCGCCATGATCCACCCCGGCGGCGTCGCCGACAACAGCGTGCTGCTCGACGGCGTCACCGTCACCCGCGCCGTGCCGGCGGGCACCAACCTCGGCTTCGAGGCCGTCTTCCCCGACCCCGAGGGCAACGGCTTCGAGTATCGGCCCAGCGGCCCCGGCCTCGGCTGGACCTTCAGCGGCGGCGCCGGCGTGTCGATGAACAGCCGCGGCTTCATGGCCGGCCAGGCCAACGCGCCCGAGGGCGGCCAGATCGCCTTCCTCCAGCGCGACGCCGCCGTCATCGAGCAGACGATCGCCGGCTTCGAGACCGGCAAGATGTACTCCCTGGGCTGGTCGCAGAAGAACCGGGTCGGCCCCAACTACAACGTCAACGACCTCCTCGTCGAGCTCATCGGCCCCGACGGCGGCATCCTCACCCTGTTCGATGCCCTCGTGGACACTGCGACGTGGGAGGAGATCGTGAGCGGCGCCTTCGTCGCCGACGGTGACACCTACACCGTGCGCTTCAGCACGTCCAACCCCCTCGGAGGCGACAGCTCGACCCTCATCGACGACGTCCACTTCAACTTCACCAACGAGATCCCCGAGCCGGCGACGCTGGCCCTCCTCGCCCTCGGGGGCGTCGCGCTGCTGCGGCGGCGGAAGTAGCGGCCGACCACTGACTCCGCACGGTGGGCACCGGGGGCTCGCCGCACCCTGCCCCCTCCCACACCACCCCTCGCTCAAGCCGAGTCCCCCTTCCTCCGGCCGAAGCGCGCCGACGGAGGTGGGGCGGCGGTATCAGGTTCCGGGTTCCAGGTTCCGGGTTTCAGGCCGCGGAGAAGACGCCGTCGCAGGTGTCTTCCTGTTCCTACGTCACCATGACACGGGCCGTCGGGCGCCGGGCGGCGGCGTCGCCAAAATGGCGCGCGGGGGGAGGGCCGGGTGCTTTGCACTCGCCGATTCGGATCAGAGGCGGGGCGCCGGACAGGCCACCGCGCCCTCCTGATGCCGGGCATTCCCTGAACATAACGCGTTGCATCAGAAGGACTAACGCCGAGCCGGCGGCCCGGTCCGCCGGTCCGGCACGCGAATTGCTCCGTCAAGTCAGCAACCGGAGGGTCTCGGGCGAGGAGAGGGCCGTGGGAGTGGCGACGATGGCGAAGCGGACGAAAGTCCTGATCATCGACGACGACCAGGATCTCAATGTCGCGATAGAGACGCTCCTGGGGCTGAAGGACTTCGAGGTGCTCTCGGCGACCAACGCCGACGACGGGGTGCGGCTGGCGCGGGAGCAGCACCCTGACGTGATCCTGCTCGACATCCTGCTGTCGCCGCGCAGCGGGATCGAGGTCTACCGGGAGCTGCGGGCCGACCCGTCGCTGCGGCATACGAAGATCCTGATCGTGACCGCGCTGAAAGCGAAGATCCACGAGGACCGCTTCGCCCCCGAGCTCGAGGCCTGCTGGGCGGCGGAGGACTTCCTGGACAAGCCGGTGGAGCCTGAGGCGCTGGTCGAACGCATCCGCCAGCTCGTGGGAAAAGAGGGATGAATGGATGGGTGGATGAATGGATGAATGGATGGATGAGCCACGAATGCTGATCCTCTTCCAACCATCCAATCCTCCAATCCTCCAACCATCCATCTGACAAGGAGCTATCCGTGCCTGCCTACTACCTGGATGAGGGCAACCTGTCCGCGTTCCTCTTCGGGCTCGACGCGGCGGGGGTCTGCGCCCAAACGGTGACGGAGGGAGGCGAGGCGGACTTCGAGCGCCTCGACCCCGACAAGCCACGGCCCATCGACGTCCGCTCCCCCAGGGCGCCTACCTCGATCAAGCAGTTCCTCTTCCCCGCCAAGGAGCGGGTCGCGGTCTATCCCTCGGCCGACTACGACTGGACGCCGCCGGTGAGCGGCGACGAGCCGCTCGTGATCTGCGGCCTGCGCGCCTGCGACATCGCGGCGGCGCGGATCCTCGACGGCGTGTTCATCCAGGACGACTATGTCGATCCCTTCTACGCCCTGCGCCGCGAGGCGCTGCGGTTGGTGACCGTGGACTGCGCGCAGCCGGCCGAGACCTGCTTCTGCACGCTCCTGGACGGCAAGCCATACGCCGAGGACGGCTTCGACGTGAACCTGTCGCCCATCGAGGGCGGCTACGTCGTCGAGTCGGGCTCGGAGAAGGGCAAGGAGATGCTCGTCGCCTCGATGAAGCTCCTCTCCGAGGCCACCGACGAGCAGCTCGCCGCCCGCGACGCCATGCGGGCCGCCACCGAGCAGGCCCTCGCCGAGCAAAACGCCGCCTACGCCACCGACAGGACGCTGGAGCAGATCGCCAAGGACGCGACCGACCCTGCGGTGTGGGTGCAGATCGCCAGCGGCTGCGTGGAATGCGGCGCGTGCAGCACGGTGTGCCCGACATGTCACTGCTTCCAGCTCTACGACCAGGCGAGCGACGACGCGGCGGGCCCGCACGAGCGGATGAAAGTGTGGGATAGCTGCCTGACGGCGAGCTACGCGAAGATGGCGGGGGTGGGCGGGATGAAGGCGTCGCCGCGGCCCGAGCTGCGGCAGCGCTTCGCCAACCGCATCCTCCACAAGTTCGCCTGGTTCCCCGAGAACATGGGCTGTCTGGGCTGTGTGGGGTGCGGCCGCTGCACCGACGCGTGCCTGGGCGAGCGCGACATACGCCAGTTGTTCCAGGACCTGACAGTGCAAGCGGAGGCCTGACGTGGCAGCCACGAACGTCTACGCGCCGGCGACGGCGAAGCTGGAGAAGGTGATCGTCGAGACCCCGACGATCCGCACCTTCGTGCTGCGGCCGGAGGAGCCCATGGCGTTCCGAGCCGGCCAGTTTGTCCAGCTCACCCTCCCCGGGGTCGGCGAAGCGCCCTTCACGCCCTCGTCGTCGCCGCGGGAGCCCGAGCGCATCGAGGTCACGGTCCTGCGGACGGGCCGCGTGACCGACGCGCTCCACAAGGTGGAGCAGGGCGCCGACCTCGGCCTCCGCGGCCCCTTCGGCAAGGGCTACCCGCTCGACAAGCTCCGGGGCAAGGAGGTGCTGCTCGTCGGCGGGGGCGTGGGCCTCGCGCCATTGCGGTCGCTCATCTACGCGCTGCTCGCCGAGATCGGCCAGTTCAAGAAGGTCGTCATCAAGTACGGCGCCCGCTCGCCCGCCGAGCTGCTCTACAGCCGCCAGTTCGACGAGTGGCGGAACACGCCGGGCGTGGACTTCCAGGAGACCATTGACGTCCCCGCCCCAGGCTGGGAGGGCCACGTGGGCCTCGTGACCAGCCTGATGACCGAGGACATGGGCGTGGACATCGCGGACAGCTACCTGGTGTCCTGCGGCCCAGCCATCATGCTCAAGTTCGTCACCCTCAGGGCGATCGAGCTCGGCTATCAGCCCGAGCAGATCTACCTGTCCATGAACCGGCGGATGAGCTGCGGCATCGGCAAGTGCGGACGCTGCAACATCGGGC
>CAZDNN010000296.1:0-8078 GCA_964506385.1 uncultured Planctomycetota bacterium | reverse complement strand
CGAGGGGCCACCACGCCACGAGCCCCTCCTCACCGAAGGGCGCACCAGCCCACGCAGCACTGCACACCACGACCGTCGCCGCAAGGAGGGCGCCGATGTGTCGCGCGCTATCGGGCGGGCTCATCGAAGACCTTTCTGCCCTGGCTGATGGCCAGGCGGCTCCGTGCCTCGATCTCCCCACTGCGACGATGCCGCGCGAGGCGCGCGGCGTCCTCCGCGCAGGGCTGGAAGCCCGCCATGTCAGCTCGCGGATGCCTCGCGAGCATGTCGGCGCCGGCGCGGATGATCGCCAGGGCCTCAGCGTACCGCGGGTCGTCCTTGCTGTCGAATGCCTGAAGGACGAGGCTGCGCTCGGGGCGGGTGAAGTTGATGGGCGAGCCGCGGGTCATGATGAGATGGCTCAGGCGGCCGCCGCTGTAGCGCTTCGTCGTCGTCCAGCCGAACTCCTTGCCCCGTGGGCCGGCCGAGATGAGGGCGCCCAGGCGCGCGAGCTGCGGGTGGCCGAGCGGGCAGCGGCCAAAGGCGTGGAGGCGGTAGTAGGCCGCGTAGGTCGGGTAGTAGGGCGTGTTGAGATCGATCCAGGTGACGAGGCGCTCGAGGCTCTCGGCGTCGAGCCGCACGTCCTGGTGCCCCTTGCGGAGATGGTCGATCAGGCCGCTGCGGTGCGAGCCCCAGGAATAGGGCGGCAGCACCTTCACGGGGCCGGCATCAACCGAGCAGATGAACGGCTTCGGCCCCGTCGCGTGCTTCGGCTCCCACACGGCGGGCGAGCGCCTCCTTAGCTCGGTGTAGGACACGTTGAAGGCCGGGCCGCGGTCGCCACACAGCAGCAGCTTCTTGCCGCCCTTCTTCCCATAGTCATGGCAGCGGACGCAGTGCTTGTCGAGGACGGGCTGCACCTCGGCCGTGTAGCCGAAGTCGCGGGGCGGGCCATACCAGGGCTCGAGGCCGCTCGGCGGACGCTGGAGGGCCATCGGGGCGCCATAGCCGGTCGGCGCGGCATCGAGGCGGTCCTCGTGGCAGCCGACGCAGCCGATGGTTTCACCGGGCTGGACGCACGTGCCGCTGCGCATGGACTGGACCATCATGTTCTGGGCGTCGAGGAGCTGGAAGTAGACGAACTTGCCCGCGGGCACGCGGAAGTGGGCAGAGCCGTCGGCCTCGACGGGCGCTTTCCCCAGGATGCGCTTGGTGTTGTAGTGGCCCCAGTTGACGGCGATGGGGTGGTGGCCGTCGGCGTTCAGCGCGGGCGTCCAGTCGCCGATGCCGTGGGGCGGCCAGGTGAGCTTCGCGGGCGCCTCGACCACCCGCAGCCACCTCACCGTCCCGCGCGCCACCCGCTCCATCCCCTCACCGACGTAGACGTCCTGCACGTAGAAGACACCGTCCCCCTGCTCGAAGTCCACCCGCGAGGGGATGACGGGCGGGCACTCGCGGGGCGCGACGGGCCGCGGGTCGAAGCAGCCGGGCCGCTCAGCGTGCAGCAGCGTCTCGCCGCCGGAGACATCAACGAGGTAGAGCCCCATGGACCTCCTCTCCGGGCACCAGCGGGAGCAGAGGATCTGCGTCTCGGAGATCGGATAGGGGTCCTCGTACTTGATGCGGACGCCGCGGAAGCTGTCGAACTCCCTCGCTGGGATGCGGCGGACCTCGTCCCAGCGATTCATGAATCGTGAGATGTCGGCGGGCCAGCTCCGCACGATGGGCCGCGTCCCGTCGAGGCCGCGGCGGCGGTCGGCGACGACCATCGCGCCCCATGGCAGCTCGTGGACGGCAGTGTAGATGGCGACGAACCGCCCGGTGCCGGGGATGACGCGGCCGTTGACGATCGCGCCCGGCTGCCAGGCGTAGCCGCCGTAGTAGAGCGCCGGGTTCGTGCCGTCGGGGTTCATCGTCCACAGGCCGTAGGCCGACGAGTAGTGCTTGTCGACGTACTCCCAGCGGGTGTAGAGGATGCGGCCGTCGGGCGTGAGGCTGGCGTGGCCCTCGAACTGGGTGTTGTGGCCGAGTTGGCGGATGTTCGAGCCGTCGGCGTTCATCACGAACAGGTTAGCCATCAGGTGGCGCTGGCAGGGGATGTACTTCGGCTCGCGGGTCGAGCTGAAAGCAATCTGGCCGTTGGGCAGGTAGATGGGCTGGATGTCGGACACGCGGGGCGCGAAGGTGAGCTGCGTGACCTGGCGGGTGGCGAGATCCATCTCGTAGATGTGGTAGTCGTCGGCAATGTCGCGGCGCATGGAGAAGACGATCTTCTTGCCGTCGAAGTGCACGTCGGGCTCGCGGGCGATGCCCTTGGGCACGTCGAGCAGCGTCGTCGTCTTGCCGGTCGCCGGGTCGAGGAGCTTGATGGCGCCGCCGCCCTGGAAGCAGCGGGTGTTGATCTCGCCCGTCTGGTACATCGTCGCCTCGGTGCCGTGCTCGTTCCGATACTGCGGGCGGACCACGAAGAGGATGGGGTCGGCGATGGGCGCGCCCGCGCGCAGCGGGCAACCAAGGGCAATGACGAGGGCCGTCAGGATCCGCGTGGGCGGTGCCATAGGGACTTCCAGTAGGCCTGGTCGGTGGCATAGGGATCGACGGTCGCATCAGGCGCCAGATCAACGGGCAGGATGCCGTAGCGCTGCATCTCGCGGATGTAGTGCTCGTTGGGGCGAAAGCCGGGCATGTCGAACCGCTTGATCTCGTCGAGCTTCGCCTTCGCGGCCTGGAGATGCACGAGGATTCTCTGGTAGTCGGGGTCGTTGGCATCGGCGAAGATGACGGGGTGCGCGACGGCCTTGGGCGGGCGCCGCTTGTCCTCGCGCACCTGCCTCGGCTTGGGCTCCCCCTCAGCATAGCCGCCGGCGGGCCGGGCGAGCGGGGCCAGGAGGACGAGCGACTTCTCCGGGCGGGTGAGGTTGAAGACGCGGTGCCGCGAGTAGCGGCTGAGGGGTCGCGTCCACGACAGCATGTCGCCATGGTCGGTGGCGGTGAGCGCCGTGGCGTGGCGAGGGAGCTGTCCCCTTGCGTGGCACGGGCCGCAGCGGCGCTCGATGGCGTCGGCCGCGGGCGGCGTGGAGGGCCAGCCGTCGGCCATGACGCGGACGGGGCGGTTGACGCCCCAGCAGCCACCGACCTGGCCCGTCCCATAGGCCGCATAGGTGCCGGCATACTGCGCGGAGGTGTCGAGCCACAGGCGGATCGTCGTCCGCTCGCGGGGCGAGAGCTCCACGCCGTTGTGGTGCGCATCGATCTTCTTCATCAGCGGCGAGGCCGAGCTGTAGGTGGTGTAGGGCCGGTCGTTGCCGGGCTGGCGCCCGCTGCCGTGAGCGGGGTTGCCGCCGGTGTCCTTGACCTGCCAGTGGAGGAAGAGGGTGTAGTAGCTGATGGAGAAGACCGGGCCGCGGTCGCCCTCGAGGACGACGCCGCCCTTGCGCTTGTCATGGCTGTGGCACTTGACGCAGTGGCGGTCGAGGATGGGCTGGACGTCGCGCGGGAAGTCGAGGATCGCCGGCACGCCCCCGATGGGCTCGACGCGGCTCGGCGGGCGCGCGAGGGCCTGGGCCTGCGCCATGCCGCTTGCGGTCGTCTCGGTGCGGGGCTCGTGGCAGCCGACGCACCCGAGGGCCTCGCCGGGCTGGAGGGTGACGAAGCTGCGCATCTGCTTGACCGACAGGTCGCGCCCGTCGAGGAGCGCGAAGTAGATGCTGCGCAGGGCGGGGACGGTGAAGTGCGCCGAGCCGTCGGCCTCGACGGGCACGGTGCCCAGGATGCGCTTGAGGGTCGAGGTCACCCCGTGGCCAATGGGCTGGGAGCCGCCGCCATGGAAGTTCGCCGGCTTCGGCAGATCCTCGATCACCAGCAGCTTCCTGACCGCGCCGCGCTCGACGCCGGCCATGTTGCGGCCGCGGTAGACATCAGCCAGGAACAGCGTGCCCGTCGTCTGCTCGAGATCGACCTTCGGCGCGACCGTCCGCTCGCGAGGCCGCTGGATGAGCGCGACGGGCTCGTGGACCATGGCCGCCGCCTCGTGGAGCACCTCCGTCTCGCCCCTCGCGTTCATCAGGAGGAGCTGGTTGCCCCTCGCCACGAGGAAGGCGTCGGCGGCGAGCGGGTAGGGGTCGCGGAAGCCGCCCGACCGCGAGAGCGTCCTCATGGCCGAGCGCGCATTCGGCCCGAGCCCGCCCTTGATGGTGGACACGGCGCCCGCGTGCTCATTCCTCCCATGGCCGGGCGAGTGGATGAACACCACGTCATCGGTGCCGGGGATGGGCTTCGCGTCTATGAACACGCCGCCCGGACGCATGTTGCCGAAGAAGGCCATCTGGCCCGTGCCGTCGGGGCTCATCGTCCACAGGTGGTGGAAGCTCACGGCATCGCGGTTCACGTACTCCCAGCGGGTGTAGAGGATGCGGCCGTCGGGCAGGACGGCGGGCGTGCTCTCGGTGAAGGCGCCGGAGGAGAGCATGCGGATGTTCGCGCCGTCGGCGTCGCAGCGGTACAGGATCGCGCTCGGCGCCAGCCAGCAGCCGATGTAGCGCTTGCAGCGGCTCGAGCAGAAGGCGATGCCGCCGCCGGGCAGCCAGGCCGGCTCGATATCGTCCCACGGCCCGCTGGTGATCTGGCGGAGGCCACCGCCATCCGCGCCGATCTCGAAGAGGTTGTAGTGGTGCGTGCCGCCTCGCCGATAGGAGAAAAGGACCTTCTTCCCGCCGTAGTGGACCTGGGGGTCGCGGACCGCGCCGCGGGGGGCGTCCACGAGCGCGGTGAGCTCGCCCGTGCGGACATCGAGCTTGCAGAGCCTGCCGCCGTCGGCCCCGTGGATCCAGTAGTTGGGGTCGATGCAGGAGTAGCCGAAGTTGGCGTAGTAGTGGCCGCTCGGGTCGCGCCCCGGCGCGCGCTCGGCGAAGACGACCTGCTCGACCCCCAGCTCGCGGAGCCGCGCGTAGACCTTGGCCCGCCTGGCGATCTCCGCCTTGCGCCGGGCCACCTCGGCCTCGCGCAGGACATCGGCGCGCGCGGCGGCATGGGCGGCGATCTCCTGAGCCGCCAGCGCGCGGTTCCAGAGGGCCACGTCGTCGAGATAGCCGCGGAATCGGCTCCCCGCGGCTGGTATGCCGACCGAATCGCCGATGCCGAGGCCCTCGCGCTCCAGTGTTCGGATGGTGCCGTCGTAGGGCGCCGAGGCGACGAGCCTGCCGTCGAGGTAGACCTCCAGCGCGCTCTTCGCAGGCTCGGCGTCGTTCCGCCGCGCGACGCCCGCGATGTGATGCCAGCGGTTCGTCTCGACGCGGCCGCCCTCGGCACACAGGTATGTCCCGTCGGCCTGGCCGTGGTAGAGGCTCGCGGCGCCGTTGTGGATGGCCAGATGATAGGCGTACTGCCCTGCCCCGCCCCAGTGGAGGACCAGGCGGTTCCACGTGCCGAGCTGGGTCGGATGGATCCACGCCTCGATGGTATAGCTCGGCCCGAGCTTCACATCGGCCGAGATCGGCGCCGTCAGATACGCCGCATCGCCGCCCCGCACGCCCAGCGCCACCGCCTTGCCCGAAACGCCGGGAACCTGTGACGCAGAGACAAAGCGGGCCTCCGTCGCCCTACCTTCGCCGTCCCGCGGAGTGAGCGCATCAGGGGTCTCCCCGCCTGCGCGGTCCTGGCAGGAATCTTCGAAATGCCAGGCTGCTACGCGCCCGTCCGGCGCTCCGATCCCGGCAGGGATCGGCGCGCAAACGACAAGCGCGACCGCCAGGGACAGCCGGGGCATCCAGCGGGAATCACTCACAACGCCAGGCTCCCCAAAGCAACAGCAAACATCGCGAGGCGGCACTGGAGTTGGCCGGAACCCGCGTGAGTCACTGGGTCCCGGATGGCTGTTCGGCCTGGCCAAGTACGTAGACGAAGATATGCGCGGGGATGCGCAGGAACTTGGTGTCGAGGCCGCGGAACTCCATCACGTCGAAGTCCTCCTCGCGTTGTGTCACCCAATACGCGTACCGGACGTCTTCGTGCCGGCAGTACCGGACGATGCCCTCGTCCTGGTCGAGAGGCGCGCTCCTGTGGTACTTCACCTCAACCGGAAGCACGTACCTGGGACTTCGCACGATGATGTCCACCTCTTTGTCACTCGCGGAATCACGCCAGTAAACAATGTCCGGCGCATCCGGATAGTGGAAGGCGAACAGATGACGGAGAACCGTTGTCTCGACGATGGTTCCCATCTCGCCTGCGTCGGTCAAGATCTCCTCACCCCGCAGCAGCACCGCGTTGCGCAAGGCCGCATCGACGAGGTACACCTTCCTGCGCGCCTTGAGTCTCTTCTTCCCGCCCAGGGCTGCGGGCTGTAGCCGGTAGATCAGGTTGGCTTGCTCAAGAACATCAAGGTAGTTGGAGACGGTGGTTGCCGTGGTCTGTAGAGCCGCGGCGCACTTCTGGATGGAGAGAATGCTGCCCGTGTGCAGACAGATGTACAGGAACAGCCGTTCGAGATCCTCGATCTTGCGGATGCGGAAGACGGCGGCCATGTCCCGCCTCAGAACGCGCTCGACCACGTCCTCACGGAGCAGGCGCTGACACAGCACGATATCCTCCATGCGGGCGGTCTCCGGGAACCCACCGACGAGAAGGTATCGCCGAAACAGCGGCATCAGAGGGCGGAACTGCGCGCCGAGCCGCCTCAGCTCTTCCTGGGGCGCGCCGAAAAGGTCTGTTGTGCGAAGCTGCGCCGGGATGTTGCTGGGCGCCTCATCCCGAATGTGGAGGAACTCGAAGAACGAGAGCGTCGGCATGGGGACCCTGAGCCAGCGGCCTACACCGCTCTCGGTCAAACCACCGGCCTGGACGAGGCTCGACGACCCCGTCGCCAGAATGCGGTAGTCGGGCTTGCGGTCCACGAGTTGCTTCAGCTCCAAGTCCCAGTCCCGGGCGTATTGGACTTCGTCGAGGAGCAGTGCAACAGGGCGTCCCTCGGGATAGATGCGTTCATGGTACCGCTTCAGGAGTTCAGGGAGGGTGAGCAGCTTGACCACGGGGTGGTCGAGGCTCAGGTAGAAGACGCTGCGTGGGTCGGCCCCCTCGCGCACAAGCGACACGGCGACCTGCATGAGCACCGTGGTCTTGCCGACCCGACGGGCGCCGGAGAGCAAGACCGCCCTGCGGAAGGCGGGGTTGTCGTAGTACCGACGGCAGGTGTGGTACGCGACCCGCCGAAAGGTGGGCACCGATGGTTCACCGCCGGCCCACCAGGGGTTGAACCCATGGAGGACCTCGAACACGTGGTCCGCATCAAAGAAGCTGTCCATGACGCCACTAATAGCGACTTTTGGGCGAAAAGTCAATAGTATACTGGGTATTTCTGGGCCGAATATCCAAATCAGCCTCCGCGCAGCCGCTATTCGTGCATGCTGCCTGAGGCCCCACAAGCGTCCCAATCATCGAGGACGACCATCTGGTGGAGCTCAAGACGCGGGACGATGAACTCGATGCGGTCACCGACCCGCTCGAAGGGCAACTCGGTGCCCTCGGGGGCAAGGGTGACCCGGCTGGCGTCGAGGCGGAGCGAGACGGGGATGCCGTGGAGAGGAACAATGTCCTCGATGACCTCGATGCCGCGGCCGCGGGTGATCGGCGTCGCGTAGAGGAGATGGAGGATGTGCCGCCTCTCAGCCTCCTGGCGCATGAGGCTCACGCGGCCCATGCTGGGCAGGCCGACCTCGACGTCGAGACGGCCGTAAGCACTGGATATCACAGCCCATACGTAGTCCCGGGCGAGCTGCTGGCCCTTGTTGCGATAGTTGCGGAAGACCGGGTGCGCGAAGTAGACGACCCCACCCTTGCGGATGGCGGCGGGGTAGCCGGCGGGCTCGGCGGGCGGTGTGTGCTGGTGGGAGCAGAAGTGGCGGAACTCGCGGTTGAAGTACGGCCGCCACGCCTCAGCCAGCACCTCGGCGTCGGTCACCCTCACCCGCTGGGCGCGCTCGTAGAGGACGAAGGGATGCTCGACGAGACCCTCGCGGATGGCCTCGCAACCGCCTATGTCCCGGGTGCGCCGCGCTCAGCCGACGAGAGGCTGCCCGTCCGTGGGCCCCCAGGACAATTGCAGA
>CAZDNN010000295.1:0-8080 GCA_964506385.1 uncultured Planctomycetota bacterium | reverse complement strand
CTGCCGCTCGCAAATCGACGTTCGCTTCGAGCCCGACAGCGAAGAGGTCGCCCGAAGGGCCTCCGACTTCCTCCGCACCGTCAGCCCCGCCCACCGCAAGCGGGTCAAGCTCTACCGCGGCGCCAAGCCGCTGTTCCACAAGTTCGGCGTCGAGCAGGCAGTCCAGGCCATCTTCTCGAACCACGTGCCCCTGCCCAGCGGCGGGAGCATCGTCATCGAGCCCTGCGAGGCCCTCGTGGCCATCGACGTCAACTCCGGGAAGTACACCGACGAGGACGACGTCGAGGAGACGGCCTTCCGCACCAACATGGAGGCCGCCGTCGAGGCGTGCCGCCAGCTTCGCCTGCGCGACCTCGGCGGCGTCATCGTCATCGACTTCATCGACATGCGGCTCGAAAAGCACCGCCGCAAGGTCGAGCGTGCCGTCTCCACCGAACTCAAGAACGACAGGGCGCGCAGCCGATGGCTCCGCGTCTCCAGGTTCGGCCTGATGCAGATCACCCGCCAGCGGGTCCGCGGGGGCACGAAGATGGCCCTCTACGACCGGTGCCCCACGTGCAAGGGGTCGGGCCTCGTGCGCAGCATGGAGAGCATGATCCCCCACGTCATGCGGGATATCCGCCTCGCCGTCGCCAAGAAGAACGGGGAGGCCGTCGAGGTCACCGTGCACCCTGACGTGGCGGAGCGCCTGAGCAACAGCAAGCGCCACGCCCTCGACAACATCGAACAGGAAAGCCACCGAACCATCCGCATTCTCGCCGACCCGGCGTTCAAGCCCGGGCAGTGCGAAGTGGTCTGCCATCTCAAGGGCGGAAAGAAGTTGAAGATCTGAGCAAAGGAGAGTACCCTATGTACGCCGTCGTGGAAACCGGAGGCAAGCAGTACAAGGTCGCTCCCGGCGACACCATTGCCGTCGAGCGCCTGCCCGACAACCCAGGCGAGCCGATGGAGTTCGACCGCGTGCTCTTCTACAGCAACGGCGGCGACGTCCGCTGTGGCGCGCCGACCCTCGCCGACGTCCGGGTCATCGGCAGCGTGGTCACCCACACACGGGGCCCCAAAGTCGTCATCCAGACCTACAAGCGGCGCAAGGGATACCGCCGCAAGAAGGGGCATCGCCAGGAGCTCACCGAGGTCCGAATCAGCCGCATCGTCGCAAGCTAAGACACTGAGAGGTACCCAGGATGGCACACAAGAAAGGACAGGGCTCGTCGCGGAACGGGCGCGACAGCAATCCTCAGCACCGCGGGGTCAAGCGCTTCGGCGGCCAGAGCGTCACCGCAGGCACCATCATCGTACGGCAGTGTGGGACGAAGTTCAGGCCCGGCACCAACGTCGGCCGCGGCAACGACGACACCCTCTTCGCCCTGTGCGACGGCCGAGTCCAGTTCGGCACGGGGCGCCGCGTCCACGTCGTCAGCGACTGACGGCACCTCGCTGCCTCCCTGGGAGGCCGAGGCGCCCGCCGAGCCGCGAACACTGAGTTCTCCACGAGCGCCCGCGATGCGGGCGCTCGTGGCGCCAGGAGACAGCGCGCCGATGTTCATCGACGAAACCACCGTCTACGTCCGCGCGGGGAAGGGCGGGAACGGGTGCGTCAGCTTCCGCCGCGAGAAATTCGTCCCTCGCGGCGGCCCCGA
This sequence comes from uncultured Planctomycetota bacterium, assembly GCA_964506385.1. Lineage (GTDB taxonomy): Bacteria > Planctomycetota > PUPC01 > DSUN01 > DSUN01 > CAZDNN01. Next base: position 6,440 of record CAZDNN010000295.1, on the reverse strand, counting down.
TGGAGGCGACGGTGGGAAGGGCGGCGACGTCGTCCTCGTCGCCGACCCCGCCATTGACACCCTCCTCGACTTCACCTACCGCCGCCATCTCTTCGCCAAGAACGGCGCTCCGGGCCAGGGGAAGAACAAGACTGGCGCCAGCGCCGACGACCTGATCGTCCCCGTGCCCGTGGGAACCCTCGTCCACGACGCCGAGACTGGCCTGCTCCTCCGCGACCTCGACCAGCCGGGCGTCCGCGCCTGCGTGGCCAGGGGAGGGAAGGGCGGACGCGGCAACAAGCACTTCGCCTCGTCCACCAACCGCGTGCCCCGCGAGGCGGAGGACGGCGAGCCCGGCCAGGAGCGCACCCTACGCCTCGAACTCAAGCTCCTCGCTGACGTGGGCCTTGTTGGTCTGCCGAACGCAGGGAAGTCCACCCTCATCTCCCGCATCTCCCGCGCCCGGCCGAAGGTCGCCGGCTACCCGTTCACCACGCGCGAGCCCTGCCTCGGCATAGTGGAAGTGGGCGACTGGCGGCGCATCGTCGTCGCCGACATCCCAGGCCTGATCGAGGGCGCCCACGAAGGCCACGGGCTGGGCATCGAGTTCCTCCGCCACATCGAGCGCACCCGAGTCCTCCTCCTCGTGCTGGACGCCGCGGGAGTCGATGGCACGCCTCCCCTCGATGCCTACCAGACGCTACGCGAGGAACTGGCCCTCTACGGCCACGAGCTTCCCCGGCGCCCGCACCTCGTGGCCGCCAACAAGATCGACCTGCCTGACGCCCGCGACGCCCTCGACGAGCTGGGCGCGGCGCTCGACGTGCCCGTCTTCCCCATCTCCGCCGTCACCGGCGAGGGCATCCCTTCGCTCCTCGCCGCGCTCGCCGATGCCGTGCGCCAGGCCCGCGAGGAAGGCGAGCCCCCCGCAGCCAGCTAGAGCCTGTTGCGGATCGCTCCAATGGGAGGGCGAGGCTCCTGCCGAGCCGCCCTTCGCCCCCTGAATCGGCTCAGCGGGAGCTTCGCCCTCCCGCACCGGGACTTTCCGCAACAGGAACCAGCTAGAGCCTGAGCGGGATGGCCTCTCCCTCACCGCCCCGCTCAAGAGGCCGGGAGGAGGGACTCGTAGAGCGCCGCGAGCCTATCGAGGAAGCGTTCCACCGTGAAGCCACTCGCCACCCGTTCCCGCGCGGCGGCTCCCATCCGGCGGCGGAGGTCGGCGTTGCCCAGGAGCTGGGCCGTCTTCTGCGCGAAGGCCGATGCGCGGCCAGGGGGCACGAGGAAGCCTGTGACGCCGTCCTCGATGACGTCGCAGCACCCCGTCACATCCGACGCCACGGCCGGCACTCCGCAGGCCATGGCTTCCAGCAGCGAGTAGGGCAGGCCCTCGTAGCGCGAGGGCAGGACGACGGCGTCGAACGCCGCCACCAGCTCCGCCGCGTCCGCGCGATGGCCGAGAGTGCGAACGGGCAGCGACGGCCTCCACAAGGGCGGCTCCCCTGCCCCCACGCCGCCAGCCACGACGGCTCGCGCCTCCTGCGAGACCGGCGGGCGGAGCGAGCGCAGGTAGCTCTCGTCGTCCGTGGAGCCTACAAGGAACAGCGCGACCTTCGGGACGCCGCTCAGGAGTGCCTCCGCCATCGACAGGAACGTCTGGACGTCCTTCTGCGGCGTGACGCGGCCGACGAAGGCAACGGCCAGTTCGGCGTCCCTGAGGCCCAGCTCCTCGCGATAGCGCCGGCGGAGCCTCTCGGGCGTCTCCGAGGGGAGCTCGATGCCGTTCCGGATAACCGCGAGCTGCTCCTCGGGGCAGATGCCGGCGTCGAGGGCCACCTGGCGCTGGCTGTCGGCCACGAGCACGATGCGGTGCGCCCACCGCGCGGCGCGTCGTTCCAGCCAGCGGTAGAGGCCGACCAGCGGCGTATCCACACGCTGGAAGGGGAAGCAGTGCGGGGTGTGGAGGACGGCGGGGACGCCGGCCTTCCACGCGGCGCGCCGCCCGAGGAACCCCGCCTTCGCGCAGTGGGTGTGGACGATGTCGTACCGCTCGCCGCGGATGAGCCGAGCGAGGCGGCGCAGCGCGGCGAGGTCGGCGAACGGAGCCGGGCGGCGCAGCATCCGCACGACCTCCACACGGATGCCGTCGGCTCGCAGCGCACCGATTGCCTCGGACGTGGCGGGGTCTCGCTCGACCGAGCACGCCAGGTGAAGCTCGAAGCGCTCGCGATCCAGGCCGTGCAGGATCTGGAGCACGTGCTTCCGCGCCCCTCCCACGCTGGCCTCGAGCACCTCGAGCACCTTCAGGCGTCGCATCGTGCCCTCACGCTCCTCTCGGCGGCCAGCGAATCGTACCAGAAAGTGAAAGGAGGCGCAAGGATCCCGACACCTTGACAACACAGGGCACGGACAGGGATAATGATGAGGCACGGCGGTGAACGGGCCGACACGGCGCGAAGGAGAGTCAGGCCATGGCAACAACCGAGGCGAGTGGGACGAGGCACGGCGCGTTGGCGCGGGTGGGCGAATGGGCTCTCAGGATTGTCGGCCTCTTCGTCATCCTCGAGCCGATCTGGATGCTGCTGCCCTTCGCGGGCTTCCTGTACGGCTCGGTGCTGCACATCCAGACGCTGAACCGCAACCCCAGCACCGCCTGGCTCGCCCACTTCGTCTTCCCAGTGCTCACCGGCGGCTTGTTGGGGCCGATCCTGGTCGTCGTCGGCTTCCTCCTGTTCCTCATCGGCGCGGGCCAGATCTACAGCGCGAAGATCTTCAAGTCCGGCCTAGTGACGCGCGGCCTGTATCGCTTCGTCCGACACCCGCAGTACATCGCCCTGACGTTCTTCGGTGTGGGCATCCTGCTGACGTGGGGGAGGGCGATCACCTTCATCGCCTTCTTCGCGATGATGTTCCTCTACTACTACCTGGCGAAGAGCGAGGAGCGTAACTGCATCCGCCTGTTCGGCGAGGCGTACGAGCGCTACCGCGAGCGGACCTCGTTTATCATCCCCGGCGACATCTACCTGCGCGGTCTCGCCGCCAAGCTGCCGAAGCTCCGTCTGCCGGCGGCGGTGCGGGTGACCCTGGCATTTGCCGTGGCGATGGCGATCTGCTTCGCGTTGATGTGGCTGATCCAGTCGGTGAGCCTCGCTGGCCGCACGGTGCCGCACATGACCGCGACCGTCCCACTGGGTCCAAAAGCGGAAGTGGCGCCTGGCCCTGCGGTCACGGCCAACGTCGCCGGCGGCGTGCCGTATGCCCAGGCAGGACGGGTGGCCGTGGTGCGCGGCCCGTACCGTAACGCGGCGGCAGCCGGCTTCGCCGAGCGCGTCCTCCAGCGGCTGAGGACGTCGGAGTCGCTGAAGAGCTTCCTCGCATTCCTTGACGAGCCCGATGGCGACGTCGCGCTCATCTTCTGCGCGCCCTTCGTGAAGCCCGACACGCCAGGGACTCCGGGAATGCATGCGGGGGGCGGTCCGGGCGGCCGCGGCCCTGCTCCCGACCCCTCTGGCCCGGACCGCGTGCGGCTCATGATCCTGCGGGTGACGCTGGCGGAGGGCGCGACCGTCGCCGACGCGTTCGCGGACAAGGCGAAGCGCACGATCCGCGGCGCCTGCATCGCCCCCGTGAACGTGGGGCGGCCAGAGGGCGAGGACATGGTGGAGGGGAAGGTCTTCCGCCCTGGGCGGGGCTTCCCCGGCGAGCAGCGATGGGCTTTCTTCCTCAAGCAGCTCGCCGCGCGACGCGAGCTCGCGCCGGGGCTCTCGACGACGGCCGTGACCCCGGGTCAGGCCGAGAGCGCGACCCTCGTGCTCGTCCAGGCCCCCATCCTGCGCACGCGGCTTGACCCGCCCTTCGCGAGGGAGATCCTCGACCGCCTGGCCGGCTCCGCGAGGTTTCGTGACCGCATGCGCACGAGCGGAGCAGGGGGCGACGTCCTGACCGTGGCCTTCCCGCGACCTGGGCCGAACTGGTATCGCGCGCACCACGCCCAACCGCAGATCAGCCTCTTCGTGATGATGGCGAAGCTCGCAGAAGGCGCGACGGAAGAGGATCTCTTCGATCCCCAGCGTCGCGAGCTGCTCGGCGCCTTCACAGCGGAGATGGACTTCAAGATCCAGCCGCCCGAGGACTCGGTGGGCGAGATGGCGATCATTGGCCCGCGCCGCGACCTCGAGGAGCGCTGGCGCTTCTTCCTCAGCGGCGTCGGCAGCGCCAGAACGATCCCGCACCAGCACTGACGATGGCTGGCGACGCGCGCCTGCGGCGGCTCATGCCCGTCACTTGCGCGGCCCCCGTGCCTGTCGTAGAATGGCTGGAGGCGGGCAGTTAAGGGCTCTGTGCCATGGAGTGGCGATACATCATCGGCATCGCGGTAGGTGGCGCCATCGGGTTCGGTGTCGGCTTCTCGCTGCGCAGCCTCAAGGGCGGCTGACCCATCACGTGCAACCCGTATGCGAGCACGCTGGCCGGTGCGTTGATCGGGGCGCTGCTTGCGGGCGGGGGTGCCGCGGGTCCGGCACCAAGCGATGTGATGCTCAACCCCCTGGCGTCGGCAGACACCAGGGAGCGCCTGCGGGGCCAGTTGGCCGGCCTCGAGCGGCCGGTGTGGCTGCGGGTGTTCACGCAGCCTGGCGACGACGAGCAGATGCGGGTGGCTGCGCTGCGCCTCGCGCAGGGCGTGGCCGACTTGTCCGACACGGTCTACGCCGAGCCGCTCAGGCTGCCGGATGACGAGGGGCGTTTCCAGGCGCTGGCCATCGAGCGGACGCCGGCGATTGCGGTGATCGGGGAGGGTGACACGGACTACGGAATCCGATTCTACGGCGTCCCAGGCGGGGGCGAATTGAAGTCCCTGGTGGCGGCCGTTCGTCTGGTGGCGTCGGGTGACCCTGTTCTGAGCGATGCCTCGCGGGAGGCGCTGGCGACGCTCGACCGGCGCGTGACGATCGAGGTGTTCGCCACGCTGGGCTGCACGTTCTGCCCCGACGCGGTGCAGATGGCGCACCGCCTGGCCCTGGCGAGCGACAAGGTGACGGCGGCGATGGTCGAGGTGTCGGCGTTCCCGCAGTACGCCAAGGAGCGGGGGGTGAGCGCGGTGCCGAAGGTGGTAGTGAACGGGGAGGCGTGCTTTGAGGGGCGGCGCTCGGAGGAGGAGTTCGTGGCCGCTGTGCTGGCGTGTGCGATGAGGGATGAGAGGGCGCGGTAGCGGAAGGGGACACAACGATCGTTGCCACGTGGGTATGGTTCGGGCTCGGGGTGGTGCTTCTGATACTCGGGGGGGAGTATTTCGTCGAGTCTAGCGTGTCGCTGGCCTCGCACCTGAAGGTCCCCCGCATCCTGATCGGCACGACGCTGGTGAGCCTGGCGACAACGGCGCCGGAGCTGGCGGTCTCGGTGCGCGCGAGCTGGCTCGGCCAGCCTGAGCTGGCGCTGGGCAATGCCGTGGGCTCGGCCATCGCCAATATCGCGCTGATCCTGGGCCTGCTGTGCGTGCTGCGGCCGATGGCCGTCCACGCATGGGAGTTCCGGCTGCCGTCGTGGGTGATGCTCGGACTGGGAGCGCTCCTGATGGTGCTGACCTCGCCCCTGTGGGTCGGGCGGGGCGCGGGCATCGGGCTGCTGTTGTGCGGGGCCACCTACCTGACCGTGGACTACGTGCGCCACCGAAGGCACGGCACCCGAGATGCGGACGACGCGGAGGCAGCCGTGGGCATTCTGAGTCTGCCCAAGAGCATCGTGCTGTTCGTGTTCGGCGCCTGCATGGTCATCGGCGGCGGCGAGCTGCTGTGTACCCACGGCGCGGCGCTGGCCCGCCACCTGGGGGTGCCGCCGCTGATCGTCGGGCTCACGATGGTGGCGTTCGGCACGTCAGTGCCGGAGTTAGTGACGATGCTCCACGCCGCGCGGAAGGGCGTGCCCGACCTGTCGCTGGGCAACGTGGTGGGGGCGAATATCCTGAACCTCACGCTGGTCACGGGCTCGGCGGCGACGATCCACCCGCTCGTGCTCCCGTCGCGGATGCACCATCTGTACAGCTTCGGCGCGATGGTCTTCATCTTTGTCCTGCTCAAGGTCATGGCCCACACGGGGCCGCAGCGCCTGACTCGGCGGGAGGGCTGCGTGCTCATCGGCGCGTATGTGGTCTATCTCGTCGGGCTCCTGACCTTCCGGCTCTGACCTGCTGAAAAGGAGTGCCCTTTGAACATCCGCTTCCTCGGTGCGGTGCGCACCACCACAGGCTCGATGCATCTGCTGAGCGCCAACGGGCGCTACGTGCTGTTGGACTGCGGGCTGTTCCAGGGGCGCCGCAAGGAGGCCTTCGAGCGCAACCGCCACCTGCCCTTCGACCCGCGCATGCTCGACGCCGTAGTCCTCTCCCACGCGCATATCGACCACAGCGGCAACCTGCCCAGCCTGGTCCGCCACGGGTACGAAGGCCCCGTCTACGCGACCCCGGCGAC
>CAZDNN010000294.1:0-8106 GCA_964506385.1 uncultured Planctomycetota bacterium | reverse complement strand
TCGGTGCTCCATCCAGAATGCCGCCAGCATTGCCGGCCTCCTGCTGACCACCGAGACCCTGATCGCAGAGCTGGAGGAGAAGGACAAGGACGAGCCTGCCATCGAGGGCAGCGTCCGCTGAGGCCATCGCCATTGGGCGAGAGAGGAGCCACCATGCGACGAAAGCGCGCCTGCGTGACCCTGGTCGTCCTGGCAGGGATACTGGTGTGGTCGATCCAGGCGCGCGGTGGCGCCCCACCGGCCAGGCCGGGGACCGCTGCCCCTGCCAAGCCGTCCACCGCGGCACCCGCCAAGCCCGCAACCGCCGCGCCAGCGGCCACCAAGCCGACGACCGCGGCACCACCGCCCAAGACGGTCCCCAAGCCAGCGATGGACCCCGAGGTCGAGAAGCGCATCGATATCCTCATGGACCCTGCCGCTGAGGAAGACGCGCGCGTCAAGGCACGCGATGAGCTCGCCAGTGACAAAGCGCTCCTGGCCAAAGGCGCGGTGGACGCCCTCCTCTGGCTCGGCGAGGCCGCCCCGAAGCTCCCCCTTGACGACGAGCAGAAGCCCTACGTGCGCATGCAGGTCGCCATCGCGCTCAGCCGCCTCCGCAGGCGCCTGGATGTCAACCCCGTCGTCGGCAAGTACGACGTCCTCAAGGAATGGCTCGAGGGCGATGACACCGCAGTGCGGCACTGGACCGCCCTGGCTATCGCCAACACCCGGACCGCAGCGGCCCTCGACATCCTCGGCGCGATCCTCGCCAAGCCGTCGGAAGACGAGTCGGCGCAGATCACCCGCCGCGCCGTGGCCCGCGCCATCGGCGCCTGGCGCGGGGACAGCCAGAAGCTCGCTCTCCCCGTGCTGCTCGAGCTGCTCGACAGCAAGGACGCCAACGTTCGGGTCGCCGCCATCGAGGGGCTCGGCGCCACGGAGATCCAGCGGCTGGAGGTCATCAAGCCGCTGGCCGCCATCGCATCCGACGGCCTCGACGAGCAGGTGTGGCGCGCCGCCGAGCATGCGCTGAACGACCTGACGAAGGGCTGGGCTATCCGCAGGCTCGCAATCCCCGTGGGCGCCACCCCAGCGCAGCGCAAGGAGAAGGTGCGCGTGTGGCTCTACTACTGGAAGCGCGCGGCCAGGGAGCGGGCAGAGAGGAAATAGACGATGGCGCGCCCCTGAGGCGAGAGGACCCCCGCTACCGTCACGCACCGCTCCCTGTGAAGCCCCATCGCCATGGCCAAGCGCGATTACTACGATGTCCTGGGCGTCGCCCGCGACGCCTCGCAGGAGGAGATCAAACGCGCCTTCAAGCACCTCGCGCTCAAGTGGCATCCCGATCGCAACCCGGACAACCGGGGGGAGGCCGAAGCCCGCTTCAAGGAGATCGCGGAAGCCTACGAGGTGCTCGGCGATGCCGAGAAGCGGCAGCGCTACGACCGCTACGGCCGCGAGGGCCTGCGAGGCACCGGCTTCCAGGAGTTCGCCTCCGTCGAGGACATCTTCGGCTTCGACCTCTTCGCCAGCATCTTCGAGGAGCTCGGCCTCGGCGGCTTCGGCGGCGCGGGCCGACGGCGGCGGCGCGGCCTCGATATCCAGCACGAGGTGGCCATCTCGTTCAAGGAGGCCTGCTTCGGCACCAACAAGTCCCTCGACGTGATGCGTCGCGAGCCCTGTCCCGCCTGCGGCAGCACGGGCGCCCAGGCCGGCTCGGCGCCCCGCGCCTGCCGCACCTGCGGCGGCTACGGACAGGTGGCACAGCGGGCGGGATTCTTCACCGTCCGAGCCGTCTGCCCCGAATGCCACGGCCGCGGAAGTGTGATCGACCGCCCCTGCCCGGACTGCGCGGGCACGGGGCGCGCCCCGACCGTCGTGCCCATCGACATCCACATCCCGGCGGGTGTGGACAACGGGGTGCGGCTCCGCGTCGCCGGCGAGGGCGAGCTCAGCGACGACGGCCGCTCGCGGGGCGACCTCTATGTCGTCATTCGCGTCCAGTCGCACCCGCTGTTCGAGCGTCACGGCGACGACGTGGTGTGCCGCGTGCCGATCACCTTCAGCCAGGCGGCGCTCGGCGCTGACATCGAGGTGCCCACCATCGACGGTGGGCCGACGACGCTGCGGGTGCCGCCGGGCACCCAAAGCGGCGAGGTGCTGACCCTGCGCGGGCAGGGCGTGCCCCGGCTGCGGGGCCGCGGGCGGGGCGACCTGCACGCGATCGTCAACATCGTCGTGCCCAAGCGGCTCAACCCTCGGCAGAGAGAGCTGCTCCGCGAGCTGGCCCAGATCGAGGACAAGCACGTGGCACCCGAGCGCAAGAGCTTCTTCGACAAGCTCAAGGACTTCTTCACCGAGGAGTAGGCCGACCACAATGACCGACTCAATGCCCCCCCAGGACAACCGCGAGCCAGACACCGAGAGCGTTGACCCCATCGAGGACGAGGCGCCCACCGAGGAGCACGAGCCCACGGCCTCCGAGACACAGGCCAGCGAGCTCGTCACCATCGAGGTCCTCGCCAGCGAGGTGGACGAGCTGCGGGCCAAGGCCGCCGAGCGCGACGACCTGTTCGACAAGCTCCAGCGCTCGAAGGCCGACTTCATCAACTACCAGAAGCGAATGCAGCGCGAGCGCGAGCGCTGGACGGAGATGGCGGTGCAGGATCTCGCCCTCCGCCTTGTCGCTGTCCTCGACGATCTCGAGCGCGCGCTTGACGCGGCGGCCCAGGACCATGACGTCGAGACCCTCATCCACGGCATCGGGCTCATCCAGGCCAAGCTCCTCAAAGCCCTGGCCGACGAGGGCGTCACGCCGTTCGATGCCCTGGGTGTCCCCTTCGACACCGCCTATCACGAGGCACTCGCCTACCAAGAGAACCCTGATGTCCCCGACCAGAGCGTCATGGAGGTTCTCCAGCGCGGCTACATGATCGGGGACCGCCTTCTGCGGCCCGCGCAGGTCGTCGTCGCACGAGGCGGGGAGCAGATCGAGGTCGAGGCGGAGGCCGACGAGGAGGAGCCGAAGACGGAAGACGCCGAGATCCCGCCTAATGCCCCCGAGCCCGACACCGCCGGCAGCCAGGAGGTTGGATAACCCATGCCCACCTATGAGTACGAGTGCCTGGAGTGTGGCGCCACGTTCGAGAGGTTCCAGTCGATCACGGCCCGGCCCGTCCGCCGCTGTCCCGTGTGTCGCAAGGGGCGGGTCCGGCGGCTGATCGGCGCCGGCGCCGGCCTGATCTTCAAGGGCTCGGGCTTCTACACCACAGACTACCGCAGCGAGGACTACAAGCAGAGGGCCAAAGCCGACAAGGACGCCACGAGCCCTGCCAGCACGGCGGACAGCAGCGGCGACAAGGGCTCGTCCGGCAAGAAGAAGGCCACCGCCAAGGATGCCAGCACGCCGAAGTCCTGACCCCGCCGCACCGCGGCCCCGACGGCCGCTGACCTGCCCCATCTGCCACGCGCGGGTGGAGCCCGGGGGGGCGGCGTTCCCGTTCTGCTCCCCGCGGTGTCAGCGCATCGACCTCGGCCGCTGGCTCGGCGGCGACTATCGCATCGAGGTGCCCGTGGAGGGCACCGACCGCGACGTTCCAGCCACCGACAGCGAGGGCACGTCGTCATGAGACAGCCGAAGGGCGACTGGACCGACCTGTTCCGCACCTTCCGCATGAGCCTGGACCCCCGCAAGGTGTGGCTGGCGTTCCAGGGCGTAGTGTGGTCGCTGGTGTTCGTGGGCCTGCTGCTGGCCGTGCTGGCCGGCGTGTTCTACGCGCGCGGCGCGCCCTTCGCCGCTGAGGCGGACGTGTGGGGACCGATCTCGCGAGCCGATCTGGGCCAGGCAGTGGCGGCGACCGAGGCATTTGCCGGCAGCCTGTTCCGCGCCGTGAGCCAGGAGCTGCCCGCGCAGCTCGCCCAGGCGGCCGAGCGGGGCTACTCGCCCGTCTACGCCGTCCTCGAATCCCAGGCGCTGGTCGCCGCAGCCGTCGCCGGGCCCCTCATCCTGCTGATCCTGCTGCTGGTGTGGTCCTATTTCGGCGGGGCGATCATGCGGATCGCAGCGGTCGAGTATGCGCTGGGCGAGCGGATCGAGCTGGCCAGCGCCCGGGCCTACGCCAGGCGCAAGCACCACCTCATCTACGGCGCCCCCCTCGGCCTCGTCGCGGCCATCGTCATCCTCGCCATGGCACCCCTCGTTGGCGGCCTCATCGCATGGAACGTGTTGGTCGTCGGGCTCGCCGCCGCGGGCCTGATCGGCGCGTGCGTGGCGGCGGGGAAGACGCGAGATGCCACGAGGTCGCTGCCCGGCGCCGTCGCCGCCGGCGCAGGCGTCCTGATCGTGACGTTCCTGATCTGCTTCCTGGTGGCGCGGAGCGGGTGGCGGGTGCCCTACGTGGGCGAGTTGCTGCTGGGCGCGATCTCGCCGCTGCTGTTCATCGTGGGGCTGGTGATGGTGGTGCTCGCGATCTGGTGCGTGGCGGGCGGCATGCTGATGTCGGGCGCCGTCGCAAGCAGCGACGCCACGGTGTTCGATGCCTGGAGCCGCGCCTTCCACTACGTCTTCACCCACCCGTGGCGGTACCTGTGGTACCTGCTCGTCCTGGCCGGCTACGGCACCGTGATCGTCGCATTCGTCTGGGGAGTGCGGGTCGCGACTGAATGGGCGGTCCTGACGCCGATCGCGCTCGGGCTCCAGGGCGACTTCGATGTCGTCTACCACTTCATGACGAGCGGCGTGCCTGTGGCCGCCGAGCAGGCCCGCACGGCGCCTCGCCTGCTCGCCTTCTTCCTGTCCATCGACCGCTTCCTGCTGACCCTGCTGTTCCTGTCGGCCGTATGCTCGTTCTTCGCCACGGCGAAGACCGTCATCTACTTCCTCATGCGGCGGGTCGCCGACGGAACGCCGATCAGCGAGGTGCACCTCGAGCCCCGCGATCGCGACTTCGTCTGCCCCGCGCCCGCGGACGCCGAGGAGCAGGAGGAGGGCTGACGTGCGGCGCACGCTCCCTGTGTTGGTGGCGCTCCTGTGTGTGGCCGCGTCGGCGCGCGCGGGCGAGAGCGGCGGCTACGGCCGCCCGGTCCGCACCCGCTGGCACCTGTGGAAGGTGCCCATCTACCTTGTCGTCGGGCTGCCGCGCGACCTGATCGATGCGCCCGTCAAGGGCCTCAGCTCGGTCCCTGTGGTCAACCGCGTGCTGATCCCCCCGCTGGCGCTGGCCAACGCCGTGACGGCGGCGGCCTCGTGGTCCTTCACCGACGAGGGGATGGAAGGCGGCTTCCGAGCCTGGCTCGCCTGCGAGCGCTTCCGTCGGGCCAAAGGACGCGAGCCGCCCGAATGGATGCGCGACCGCCCCTGGTGGCGCAACTACGCCCCCAACTTCCGCAGCTTCGGCGTCATTACCCGCGAGCCGGTGACGGGACCTGGTGTTCCCCGATGACGCAGGCAGGAGAAGACGGGGAGAGGGGAAGGATGGAAGAATGGATGGTTCGATGACTGGAAGATTGGATGACTGGATGACTGGATGGGACCGTGTCTGTCGGCGAACGGCTGGTCGTTCGCATCGCCTCTTCCACCCATCCATTCATCCACCCATCCACTCGTCCTCCCGCCTCTGTCCTCTGTCTCACTGATAGTGCACCCGCCTGCCGACCAGCCGCATCTGCACTAGCGTGACGATCAGGATGATGACGAAGAGGATGAGCGCGATGGCCGAGCCGTAGCCGGTCTCGCCGCGCTCGTAGAAGGTCTTGAAGATGAACATCGTCACGTTGTGTGCCGTGCCCATCCGCTCCTTCGCCGCCATCACGTAGATCTGGCCGAAGACCCTGAATGCGCGGATCGTCGAGACGATCAGCAGGAAGAACAGGGTTGGCGAGATCAGCGGCACCGTGACGTGGCGCAGCCGCCGCCAGCCCGTCGCCCCGTCGAGCGCCGCCGCCTCGTAAACCTCCGCCGGCACGTTCGTCAGCGCCGCCAGCAGCACCACCACGTAGAAGCCCACCGACCCCCACACCGAGAACACCATCACGCACACCAGCGCCAGGCTCGGCCCTCCTGCCCACGGAGGCAGCGCCACCCCCATCGGCTCGAGCAGCAGGGCGAGCACCCCCCGAGACTCCTCCACCCACCCCTGCGCAGGCACACCCACCCAGCCCAACACCACGTTCGCCAGACCCTGCTCGTTCGGGTAGAAGATCCACAGGAACACCGCGGCAGCAGCCACCACCGACGTGACATACGGCAGGAAGTACACCGTCCGATACACAGACCGCCAGCGGATCCGCTGCGCCAGCAAGTTCGCGATCAGCAGCCCCAGGAACAGGCTGGCCGGCACCGTGCCCACCACGTAGTAGACCGTCACCAGCAGCGCCCGGCCGAACTCCGGGTCGCCGAAGGCCCGCCCGTAGTTCTCCAGCCCCACGAATGCCCCCCGGGTCAGGCCCCAGCGGTGCAGGCTCACGTAAAGCGCGTAGCCCACGGGGAACAAGAAGAACAGCCCGAGCACCGCGGCCGCCGGCCCCACGTAGAGCCAGCCCGTCACATGCTCCCGCAGGCGGTCCCTCAGCGGCTTGCCCGATCGGTGGCTCACGCGTGACATCCTTTGCGGCACATGGTATCCTTGCTCCCGCGAATCGCAAGTCCCAAATCGCAGAGGCACCCATGCCTGTGCTGATCGGGAAGACGACGGACGGCAAGACCCTCGAGACCCCAGTCGAGGATCTCGTGGTCATCGGCCGGGGCACGGGCTGCGACCTCCAGGTGCCCGACGAGCGCGCCTCCCGCCGCCACTGCCGCGTCTACCGCCAGGGCAGGGACTACTTCCTGCGCGACCTGGGGAGCAAGAACGGCACCCGCCTCAACGGCCGGCCCGTGACCTTCACCCGCCTGGTTTTCGGCGACGAGATCGGGGTCGGCCGCACGGCACTGCTCTTCGCCGAGCGCTCGCCCGCCGAGCTCGTGGGCAGCGAGATCGCCGGCTACGAGGTCCTCGCGCAGATCGCCTCGGGCGGCATGGGCGTCGTCTACAAGGCGCGGCAGCTCTCGATGGACCGCATCGTCGCGCTCAAGGTCCTCCATCCCCGCTTGACGGCGGACCAGCGGTTCATCGAGCGCTTCGTCCGCGAGGCCCACGCTGCCGGCGCCCTCAACCACGTTAACATCGTCCACGTCCAGGACGCCGGGGAGGCCGACGGCACCTTCTACTACGTCATGGAGTTCGTGGACGGCCCGACCGTCGCCCAGGAGCTGCGCGCCCGCGGCCCCATCCCGGCCGAGCGGGCGGTGGATGTCGTGCGTCAGGTCGCCAGCGCCCTCGCCTTCGCCCACCGGCAGGGCATCCTCCACCGCGACGTGAAGCCCGAGAACATCATGCTCGCCAGCGACGGGACGGCGAAGCTCGCCGACCTCGGTCTCGCCATGTTCGTCGAGACCGACCACCCTCAGCTCGAGCGCGGCGCCGACGGCAAGCTCCGGGTGTGGGGCACCCCGTCCTACATGGCCCCCGAGGTCGCCCAGGGCAAGGAGCCAGACGCCCGCTCCGACCTCTACTCGCTCGGCGCCACCCTCTTCCACATCCTCACCGCCCGCGTGCCCTTCACCGGCGCCACCGCCACCGAGGTGCTCAGCAAGCACGTCAGCGCCCCGCTGCCCGAGATGCAGGACTACCGGCCCGACGTGCCCCGCGTCCTCAACCCCATCGTCGAGCGGCTCATGGCCAAGCGCCGCGAGCGGCGCTACCAGGCCGCCGACGCGCTTGTGGCCGACCTCAACGTCGTCCTCGCGACACTCCGCCAGAGCACCAGCGACGAGGAGACCCGCTTCGTCACCCCCCTCACTGCCGCCCGCCCCGTGGGCGGCGCCAGCGCCCTTCATCGCCTTGCCGACTGGCTCCGCCGCCGGAAAGGTTGAGGCGGCTGTCGAGCCCTGCCTCGCAGTGACCCCATCTCAGTCGCGCGAAGCATCTGACGCACGGGCCGCCCTGGCCCGCAACAGCGAAGTCCCGACTTGAGGTCGGGCAGCCCCCGCGGTAAGCTAGTGGGGAAGCAGTGTCTTCCAGCGCAAGGTGCGTGCATCTTGCGCGCATGTTGGGCCGAGGAAAACTCGGACTGGGCACACCTTATGGG
>CAZDNN010000293.1:0-8123 GCA_964506385.1 uncultured Planctomycetota bacterium | reverse complement strand
GCCACGGCCTGCTAGAGGGTAGACGCGCGGAGGCAGCACTTCCGTACGCGGCTATTTGGAAAGATCGTGCACCAGTGGCGAGGCAGCGCGCGTCCGGTGCTCGCGAAGCAACGCCAGCGTCCCGCGTCGAGTGATGGGAGCGGACCGCGCGCGGCGCGATCGCCGCTCACGGTGCATCCCCAGGCCGGGGCAGAGGAATCCACGCGCAGGAGCGGAGTCTGATCAGGAAGGGAGGGGGCACCTGGCAGACTCGCAGATCCCCTGCGCGTGGAAGCTCCAGTTGTGGGCTCGACCTCTCTGGCCGGCGGGGTGCAGGCGAGAGTCGGCGAGGGCCCCCTCCGGCAGGGTCATCGAGTATCGTAGATGTGACGAGGGCGCTCACTCGCTTCAGGGTTCGGTACCAGCTCGATCTGGCCCTCATCCGGGTCGCCTGGCTGACTGCGCCACGAGCCATCGGCTGCTCGGACCAGCGGCGATGCCAGCCCGCCATCGCCACACAGGACCAGCGTTGCCGCGTCGCCGACCCGATCGACGTACCACCAACGTTCCCGGGCGGTACTGGTGCCCGCGATGGTGTGGTCGCTCCGCAGTTGCAGTACGCGCGGCTCCTCGCCGGCGCGATGGAGGGTGAAGGTGTGCGTCCTGATGATCTCGTCGCTCTCCTCGCCGTCCTGTGGCGGCAGCCACGCCATCAGGCGGTCGAGTTGCTGGGCAGCGCTCCGAGCCTCGGTCCCCAGCCGCCGCACAGGCACCAGCGAGACGGTGGACCTGTCGAAGTGAAGTCGTCTCCCTTGCCACGACGAGTCCGATGCAGGGCTGAGGATGCACATCTTCCGTCCACGGCCGCACAGGATCAGCCGTGGCGCTCCCTGCTCGTCCCTCTCTATCTCCCATTGCGTCTCCCACTCGTCCTTGCCGATCCCTATCCTGAAGTCCGGCCGCAATTCGACCAGGCGCAGGCCCGCGCCGTTTCCGTCGTAGCGGAACAGCCGGGATGAAGTGATCTCGCGGTAGGCCGCTCTCTCAACTCCTGTGTAGTCTTCCGGATAGCGCCGTACGACGCCGTCCCACAAACGCCGTAGCTCATCAACGGCCTCCAGGCATGCCTCCTCGTGCTGGAACCCCGGAATGCGGAGGTTCCCTCCCGCGTAGTCCCACTTGTCCTCGTTGCGGTGCTGGAACAGCCGCCGTCCCTCGAAGTCGTGCTGGTACAGGACTGGCCCGTCGTCCCAGTCCTGGACAGGGCGATGCGCAGGCATGGCGAAGCTCTGGCCCAGGCGCCGCCATGCCATGTGGAAGGTGTCCTTGTCGCCGAGCAGGAACTCGTAGAAGAAATCGGAGTGTTGGTTGAGGAACATGGCCAGATGGAGGGCCTGCCAGCAGCGGCGTTTGTCGATCACCATCTGGCCGGACTCGAACTCAGGCTCGTCCCGCCACGGCACGTCGCAGGCCGTCCACGCCTCCGGGCGGATGGTCCGATGGCTCGCCGTGTCCCCTTCGCCCATCCACCGGTCGGGCCAGAAGATGGCGCCGTGGCGCTCGAGCTCCGGCGAGTGCAGCAGGAACGAGGGATCGCGGGTCGGCACGTTGTCGCAGTCGAGGAACAGGACTCTCTCGAACCGCGAATGGAGTATGGCGAACGGCTTCAACTCCCAGCCGTTGAGGCGGTAGCCGCCTTCCCGCCCAGGGACGCGCGAGGCATCGACGCAGGTCACGCCGTCTACAGTCTCGAGGACGGCTCGCATGCGCTCGCTCATCTCGATCCGCCCGCGGTGCCACACTTCCACGGGGAGGCGGCAGCCGAGACGGCGCAGCAGCTTCACGAGCACCCAGCCACACGTGACGTAGGACAGCCCGCCTGCGCACGTCACGATGCCAGCGCCGTGGAAGCGGCCAGCGGGGTACTCGGGCGGGTTGTCAGCAATCCGCGCGATGGCCTCGTGGTAGAGAGTAAGCTCGCCCATGGATCCTCCTCATATGCCGACGGATGGCGCGAAGGCGCCGGGCGACAGGGAGAGGCCCCGACAATTGACCTCGTCCCTGGAATGTGCCGAAGCGCGTTCGCGTGCCCCCGGCGGGCCGCGGACAGCGCTGCTCGATGCAGCCTCAACGGACAATCGGTGTGCGCGCCATAGGGCCGCACAACACCGACCTCCCCACTGTATCCAATCGGCTGCAACATACGTGCGGCGGTTAGCTCCGCCACGCGCTCCCAGGCAGAAGGCGACGAAGGGAACCTGCCCTCTGCCTGGCGGGCCTGCCGTTACTCTTGTGGCGCATGATGGCCCGGAAGTCAAGCCCCAATCATCGCCACTATCCCCCGGCACCCGGGCGCCTGGGCGGACTTGACATCCGGGGCCGGCCCTGTAGACTCAGCCGAGCGAGGTGAGCAACCCCATCGGACACAGGGTGCCGCTTGTGAAGTGCATCTGCGTCAGCAATTGGATCGGCCCATCCGCCGGCGGGTATGGCACGAGCGCTGAGAAACTGCTCATGGCACTCGACCGACGGACGGACGTCATCGTCCGTCTCGTGCCCCTGGCGGGTGGGTGGGAGCTTGTGAACCCCGATGTGAAGGGGCTCGCCGACGTGCAGACGGAGCCTGACGTGTTCATCCACTACGGCGGGCCTGGAGGACCCGACAGCTACGTCGGGAAGGTCGCGTACACGATGACGGAGGGGACAGAGCTACCCTCCGAGTGGCTGGAGGCCCTCAGCAAGGCTCTCCTTGTGCTCGTGCCGTCGCACTGGGGCAAGACCGTGTTCGAGGCCGGCGGCGTCACAGCTCCGGTGGAGGTGCTGCCCTTCGGCATCGAGCAGGGCCCGCCGGCGCGGGAGCGGCCCAAGCCTCAGCCCTTCACGTTCCTCGCCATCGACAAAGGCCCCCATCAGGCCTATGAGGCGTTCAGGACGGAGTTCGGCCCCGACGAGCCCGTGAGACTCATCCTGAAGGCACAAAGCGAGTTCCCGAAGGAGTGGGCAGAGGACCCCAGGGTCACGACGATCAGCGGGTTCTACAGTGAGACGCAGATGCGAGGGCTGTACCTCAGGGCGAGCTGCTTCGTGCATCTGCCTGAGGGCGCGGGCTGGGCGCTGCCGATCAGCGACGCCGTTGGTCTGGGCGTCCCGGTCATCGCGCCGCTTCACAGCGGGACCCGCGAGTACCTCCACGAGTCCTACGTCGTGCCGGTCGGCGCGTACCCCGCGATCGCCACACAGCACATGCGCGGCTTCAAGTGGGGCTTCCGCATTGAGGACGTGGCATGGTCGATGCGCCAGGCCTACGAGATGGGCGACCACCTGTGGACGCTGGCTGAGCGGGCCCAGCACTTCACCAGACACTTCACGTGGGAGCGCTCGGCCCAGATCCTTGTGGACGTGCTGACAAGACACCATCTGCTCTAGCGGTGTGACATGTACGCGCAACTCGACGAAGAGGCCGTCATCGACCTCCTGTTCCCGAACGTCAAGTCAGGCACCTACGTTGACATCGGCGCAGGGAGCGTTCCCGAATCCAACACCTACAAGTACTACCAGATGGGGTGGCGGGGCCTGCTGGTGGAGCCACGGCCCGATGTGGTCGAAGAGCTCCGCACGCTGAGGCCGCGGGACGTCATCGTGCAGGCAGCGATCGGCGACCTGGACGGCGAGGTGGAGATGTACCATTGCGGCACCCTCACACGGCTCACACCAATGGGCGCGGACGAGCCCGTCGCGCTGCGGTGCCCCTGCTTGACGATGCCCACCTTGCTCGAGCGTTTCCCCGAGTTCCTGGCTGTCAACTTCGCATCCATTGACGTGGAGGGTGCGGAGGAGAAGGTGCTTTCCTGCACTGACTTCGAGGCCTTCCGCCCGGACGTCCTGATTGTCGAGTACAACACCGTGGGCCTGTCCACGGACACGCGGGAGGCCTGGGAGCCGCATCTTCTACCCTGCTACGAGCCTGTCTACTACAACGGGGTGAACGGCTTCTACATCAGGCGGGCTGTTGCGCGACCGCGCGCTGCCGAGGGCGGCTGAGAGCCGGCGTGGTCGCGCACTCGTGCCGACGCCAGGGCGGCGACGGGGCAGTGCGGGGAGTGACACGGTCCGACGCACTCCCTGCGCGCCGGCACAGGCAGCCCCGCTGATGCTATCGGCGGGGATGTGATGTCTGGTATTGGTGACGATGGGCTTGTCGCGCGCGCCAAGGCCGGCGACAAGGATGCCTTTGGCGAGTTGGTCAATCGCCATCAGAGGGCCATGCTCGCCATCGCGCGGTCATACTTCGCGTCGGAACTGGACGCCGAGGACGCGGTGCAGAATGCCTTCGTCAAGGCCTACGAGCGGCTCGGCCAGTTGTGGAGCGGTCGCGCGTTCCCGGCCTGGATGGCTCGAATCACGGCCAACGTGTGCGTCGATACGCTGCGCAGCCGGACGGACAAGGTGTCTCTCAGCGACTTCGCGAGCACGGCACGACTCCGCCTCCGTCGAGGACAGCCGCAGTTCACTCCGTCAACGATCGCAAGCCGGGAAGAGCAGTCGGAACTCGTGAGGGCCGCTGTCGGACACCTGCCGGAAAACCAGCGGATCGTGCTAATGCTCCAGTTCGGTGAAGAGATGACGTATGAGCAGATGGCCGAGTACCTCGACCTGCCAGTCACGACAGTGCAGGGCCGCCTGCACAGGGCGAAACGGGCCCTGAGAAGCGTTCTGAGAACGCTCGCAGGGCCATAGCCGCTGGAGGAGGGCGTGGCCATGGACTGCGACGAAGTCGATCGCCTCCTCTCCCAGGAGCGCACGGAGGGAGTGCCTCCCCAGCAGCGACAGCAGATGGCTGCCCACGTTGCCGAGTGTGCCAGGTGCCAGGGGCGGTGGCAAGCGGACACAGGGACCCAGGACCTCCGAACAGCCATCAGGGCGCACTCGCCCGACACATCCCTCACCGACCAGATCATGGACCGGATCGAGCGCGGCGGCGGACCACACCCACCGATGGCCGACGAGCTTGGCGGCATCCCCGCGCTGGTTGGCGGGTTCGAGATCATCGACCGGATCGGGCGTGGTGGGATGGCCGCCGTCTACAGGGCGAGACAGGTCAGCATGGACCGCATCGTCGCTCTCAAGATCCTGTCGCCTTCGCTCGCCCGGGATGAGGCATTCGTCGAGCGGTTCCTCCGCGAGGCGCGTTCCGTCGCGAGGCTCAGCCACCCCAACATCGTGCAGGGCATCGACGTCGGTTGTGCCGAGGGCTACCATTACTTCGCGATGGAGTTGGTGGACGGCACGACCGTCCTCGACCTCATCCGTGACGCGGCCGGGCCGCTGAGCGAGGCGCTGGCGCTCCAGATCACCGCCGCCGTGGCCCGCGCGCTCGACCATGCCTACGAACAGGGGATCGTCCACCGCGACATCAAGCCCAGCAACATCATGGTCACCCAGAAAGGCGTCGTGAAGCTCGCCGACTTGGGCCTCGCGCGCCCCGTCGCTAGCGTCGGGCCGACCAACACCGGCGGCGGCGCTCTGGGGACCCCACACTACATGGCGCCCGAGCAGGTCCGTGGCGAGGCGGACATCGACACCAGGGCAGACATCTACGCACTGGGCGCCACCCTCTTCCACATGGTCACCGGGACGCCCCCATACGATGGCCCAACGCCAATCGCCGTCGCGACGAAGCACGTCACCGAGCCAACGCCCTCCCCAGGTGAGCGGAACCCGCGGCTCTCAACGGCAACCTGCCGCCTGATCCAGCGCATGATGGCAAAGGACCGCGAGAGCCGCCCTCCCACGCCAGGCGACCTGCTGGCCGAGATGCGCGAAGCCTTCGGCGGAGAGATCGATAGTGCTCCAGGCGGCGCTGTGCGAACGAGGACATTCCCCGGCGCCTTCCACCCCTCACGTGCCCCTTCGTCGGGCCATCGCCATGGCGCAGGGCGCCGGAGGCTGGTCCTGTGCCTCGCCGCCATCAGCGCTGTCCTCATCCTCGCCGGTGGCCTGTGGGCGTTGCTCCGCCGTGGCGACAGGCAGGCCGGGCCTCAGGGCAAAGGGCCGGGGGCCGTCTCGACCGCTGCGAGGGCAGGTCCGTCGGGAGTCGGTGCAGGACCGCGCTACGCGCTCCGATTCGACGGCGTTGATGACGCCGTCGTCATCCCCTTCGCGGACTCCCTCTACCTGAGTGACCTGTTCACAGCCGAAGTGAGGTTCTGCCTTGACAGGGAGCCCAAGCGCCGGCACCCGGTGTTCGGGAAGATGGCTCCGGTCGGGCACGTGGGCGGGACCTTCGTCATCGGCGTGAGAGAGGACCGCACCCTGCGATTCGCCGTACACACGTCGGAACCCCTCCGCTGGCAGGAGTTGAAGGGCACGCCACGCATCGAGGTAGGTCGCTGGTATCACGCCGCGCTCCAGTACGACGGCACGACGATGACAGGCTACCTCGATGGCAGGGTCGTCGGTGAGGATGTCCTCAATGCCCCACTCCACTCCGACCAGTGGCCGCTCGCCATGGGCCGCGACCCGCACTATCAGGAGACCCTGTTCGGACGCATCGCCAGCGCCCGCCTCTGGCACGTGACCCGCACGCGCGAAGAGATCCAGTCGAGTATGCGGCAGCCCCCCCAAGGCGACGAACGCGGCTTGATCGGGTGCTGGGACTTCAGCGACGGGAAGGGCTCGACCCTCCGCGATGGCAGCCCCTACGCTAACAACGGACGGATCGATGGCGCCGAGTGGGTCACGGTGGCGGAGGAACGCGCGGACGTGAGAGGTAAGGGGCCCCGACGTGGGCAGTAGCCTGCCGCGAGAGCCGGCCACCAAGGAGCGGTCCGGCTGGCAAGACGCACCCCAGTCGAAGTCGCATGGCTGATGGCGAGGGCAGCCGGGGCAGACCCACCCGCCAAGCTGCCCCTGGAATCAGGACTCCGTCCCCCCCTCCCGATAATATGACGGAATGAGACGGCATTCCCGTACGGAAAATCATGGCGAAAATCGACGGCAATTCTCCTCCGCGATCCGCCATGGGCCACAACGCGCCGCTGCTCTTGGAAGCATCCTGCCGCAAGTGGCGACGAGATCACTGCGAGGGGAGCTTGTAGGCGGCCACGCTGTCGAAGAGCACGCGGGCGCCCTCGTCCTGGTGGGCGGCGCCGGGCATGACCACGAGGCTGCCTGCCCCCTCTGGGATGGCGACGAGCACGACCAGCGGCTGCCAGCCCGCCTGGCCCTCGGCCATGACGACGCTGGGCTCACAGTCGCGGCGCGGGTGCCAGGCTCCCGTGGGCGTGCGCAGGCGGACGGTGAGCTTCCCCCCGCAGTGGAGGCCGGGCCGCTCCGCCCTCGCCCAGCACACGCAGAGGTACTTCTCGCCCGGCCTGGCCTTGATGGTCTGGAGGTAGCAGGCCGATGCGGCGCCCTCGATCGACGCGGCGGCCGAGCCCTCCTGCCCCTTGCCGCCGAGGACGGCGAAGCGGGCGCGCGGCGTGCGGCTCCAGGTGGACCAGCCCGTGGGGGCGCCGCGGGTGGTCCAGTCCTTTTCGGGTCGCGCCGTGTTGGGCGCCAGGTCGTCGAAGCCACCGTTGGTCACGCGGCTCTGGGGCCTGGTCTTCTGGATCCAGAGCCAGGCGCTCACCGTGTCGCTCACCGAGCCCCGGCCCGTGCGCGCGAGGCGCTCGGCCACGGCGGGGAACCTGTCGGGCGCGTGGCGGGTGTACCAGGCCAGGGCCTTGGTGACGCCGACGAGGCCGCCGGCCTCCACCCGCCCCACGTCGCCGATGGTGAGGTAGCCCTTGCGGAGCAGGCCGCGGAGGTTCTCGCCGAGCAGGTCGTCGCGCTTCGGCGCTGCGGCCCAGAAGGCCTCGCGCTCGACGGCCAGGGCCGCCAGCCTGTCGGTGAGCCGCAGCGCCTCCTGGGCGCTGGTCTCGTCGGTGACGGCCAGGGCCACGATCTTCTGCGAGGTGGCGTGGGCGCGGATCGCGTAGCTGGCGTACTGGAGCGCGGCGCGGTGGACCTCGATGCGCTGCTTCGCCTTCGGATCGCCCGTCGCGGCGGCGGCTCTGGCAAGCAGGGTGAGGCCCTAGTCAACGGCCTGTGGCGAGATGCTGAGCGCCTGGTTGACGATGTGGCGGTGCACCCAGCCGCGCCGG
>CAZDNN010000292.1:0-8129 GCA_964506385.1 uncultured Planctomycetota bacterium | reverse complement strand
CCCGAAGACCCGCACGCAGTCCGAACGGACTTCTGCCACGGGCTGCTAGCCCGCAGGCCTTGGGCCACTCCTTCTGAGGTGGGCGGGTTGTGCAAGCGCTACCACCCGGACAGGCGTGACAGCATCGCCCCGACCTGCGGGGCCGCGTGCCTGTGCCCAATGGCCGCTGGCGAAGAGGGCGAGAGGTGGGTCAGTGCTCGATGGTGACGGCGACGAGGACCGGCGCGGCGGGGGTGCCCATGTCGCGGAAGACGATCTTCTCGATGCGGACGGGGCGGAGGGCGACGCCGACGACGTTGAGATGCCACGTCTTCCCCCGCAGGCCGCAGTGGGCCTCGGGTGCCTCTGGCACCAGCGTCCAGTCCTCGGCGGTGCGGCCGGTGACGACGGGCACGGTCTGGGTCTTCCCGTCGGTGTAGTGAACGACGTATTCAGCCACGGCGCCCCACGGGCCGGCGCCCGCGTCGCCGACGTCCCAGCCGTGGACGTTGCCGAGGAAGAACAGGCGCTTGCCCTGCTGGCCGACGGGGATCTCGACCTGCTTCGGCCACGCGATCTGCTTCGGCGCTCTCGGGCTGTGGAGGACGACGAAGCCCTTGCCGTCGTTCTTCGCAGGGTCGATGATGCGGAAGGGCACGCCGCTCGCGGTCTGCTCGCCGACGGGCATGCCGGTGAACAGGTAGCGCGAGCCCTTCGGCTGGGGCACGCCGAAAGGCGCAGTGAAGGGGTCGGTGTTGGCCAGCTTCGTCAGGTCGAGCATGCGGCAGCGGGCCTTCGGAATCGGCTCGCCGAGCGGCAGGGCGACGAGGCCCTCGATGGGCTTCGGCTTCGGCCGGGTCTCCTCGTAGAGCTTGACTACGGTCGGGAAGTCCCACCGCTTCGTCTGCTCGGAGCGGGTGGCGACCTCGACGCCGTCGAGCTGATTGAGCAGGGGCCGCGACCTGGGGAGGGTGAGGACGATGCGCTTCGGCGGCTGCCGCTTGGGCTTGTCGAGGGTGACGCGGACGCCCTTGGCCTCGCCGCGGACCCTGAGGCTCATCTCGCCGAAGTGGGTGGGCGCGCGCTTCACCGAGATGGCCTGACCTTCGCCGAGCCACCAGTCGGGCACGGCGAGCAGGAGCTCGAGGGTGTCGCCGCGCTCGTGGACGAGCATGTGGCGGAGCTGGAAGGCGAAGTTCGAGGCGCCGGTCACGTGGGGGATGGTGTTGCTCCAGGCCACCCGCGGCTTGAAGTAGATGCCCTCGGGGAAGGCGTGGGTCGCCGTGGTGTGGAGGAGGTACCAGTAGAAATCCTCGATGAATGTCTCGTGGTCGCCGCGGAGCAGCGACGCCATCGTCGTGTACGAGCCCATATAGGGGTGGATGACGTCGCGCCGCCCCATCCAGCGGATGGTGCCCTCGACGAAGCCGCCGCCGAAGTCCTTCCTCACGTGCTTGTCGAGTGCGGCGACGCGGGGGTCGTCGCGGTCGAAGATCTCGGTGGGCCAGAGGGTCTCGGTGTTGCCCCAGTGGGTGCCGTCGGTCTCCCAGCTTGGCGGGAAGTGGGGGAGGCCTGTGCGCTTGTGTGCGGCGTCGATGGCGGCGCGGTAGGCCTTGGCCTCGGCGAGCATGGCATCGGCCTCGGCGGCCTTGCCGAGTGCGCGGGCCGCGTCGGCCGTGCAGAGCAGGCCGCGGAGGTTCCAGAAGTCGTAGCCCACGATGTGGTGCTTGCCGTCCCACAGATACTCGCCGTCGGCGGGCGCCGCGGGCAGGACGCCGGCGAAGGGGGATTTGGCCGGCGCCTTGCGGCGGGCCTGCTTGATCCATGCGACGGCCCTGGCCATCTGCGGATAGGCTTTCGCCAGCCACTCCCTGTCGCCCGTGATCTTCCAGTACTGCCAGAGGACCCAAAGGGCCTGGCCGTTGGCGTCGAGCTGGCCCCGCTGGGACTCGAAGCGGCCGTCGGGGCGCTGGCGGCGCAGGTAGAAGGCGACGGCCTTCGCCGAGGCGTCCCAGAGGCCGGCCTCCTCGAGCTCCATGATCTGGTAGCCGCCGTCGCGGATGTAGAAGTTGTCGTAGAAGCCCTCGCCGCCCTGGAGCTCGCCGTGGTCGTTGGCGATGAGCTGGCACACGTGCGCCGCCAGCAGCGCCTCGGTGGCCTTGCGGCAGGGGACGGTGATGCGCGCCGCCTTCGCCATCAGGCCGCGCCAGTAGTCCACCGTCCGCCCGAGCCACAGGTCGGCATCCTCCTTGGCGAAGGACGGAGCGACGGGCGCAAAGGGCACGCGGAGAACCGCCTCGGCACGCTTGCCGGGCGCCAGCGTCCACGCGAAGTCCTCGCTGCGGCTCCGACCCTTGCCCGCGATGCTGGCGGCAAGCTTCGCCTCGGCGTCCGCCTCGCCGGGGTTGGTGGCGCGGATGACGATCCAGCACAGGAAGTTCTCCCCCTCGGTGGGCCAGTCGAAGGCCTTCGCCCAGTCCTTCACCGTCGGCAGGGGGGTGGCCCAGAAGGTGAACTCGTACTCGACCGGCGCGTCGCTCGCCGTGAGCTTGATGATGGGCATCCAGCCGTCGAAGCAAGTCTTCGTCTGCTTGCGGCTCAGCGGCTCGAGGCTGCGACCGAAGCGCAGGGTCAGCTTCGCACCGCCGGCGAGCAGGAGTTCGTTTCTCGGCGTGATGCGCGCCCCGTCGCGGTAGTCCTTCAGCCCGATGACGTTCCACGAGTTCGCGAAGTAGTCGAACGGCTCCTCCGCACCCGCGGCGGAGACGTGGGCGACGGACATCGCGGCGAGGACGGCGCAGGCGAGCAGGTGACGCTTCCAGGCCATGTTTCAACCCTCCTTCGAGGTGCAGGCGACGGGCACACGCGGGGATTGTAGCGGCATGCCGAGCGCGCCGCAAGCGACGACCCGTTGGCTCCCGCCGACTGGGACTCCTGGACTCATTGCGAGAAGAGTGGTTCCGGGTTACAGGTTCCGGGTTCCGGGCACGCCCGGCGCGGCATCTTCTCCGCTCCCTGCACACGCCGCAAGCGGGACCGTGACGCAAGGAACCGGCCATTGCCGTACAGAGGCTGGCCCTCCCCTCGGCGCCGCGGTGGCGGCGACGCGCTGGGCGTACTCGATCGTGTCCAGCTTTCGACACGCGGCCCCGAGCGAAGTCGGACGGGGCGAACACAAGGTTCGCCCCTACGCCGCTCCGGCTCCCAGGCAACTCCGCCGTAGGGGCTACGTCGCCCTCGCCCTTCTTTCCTGGCTCCCAAGCTCCCGCTTGGGAACCAGGGAACAGAATCCGAGGACGAGGACGAGTGAAGAAGGAACCCCAACATCCGGGGTTCGACTCCATGCCGTCCCCGGCCTTTACTGCCCCGCGCGATCCTGCTAGAATGTTGCTGTTGCGGAAAGTCCCGGTGCGGGAGGGCGAAGCTCCCGCTGAGCCGATTCAGGGGGCGAAGGGCGGCTCGGCAGGAGCCTCGCCCTCCCATTGGAGCGATCCGCAACAGGAACCAGAATGGTCGCTAGTCGTGACGTAGGGAGTGGCAAGGAGTTGCCCAATGCGTCGGCCGGCAGGCTTCACCCTGATCGAGCTTCTGGTGGTGATCGCGATCATCCTGATCCTCGCGGCGATCGCCGTGCCCGTGCTGGCGCGCGCCGCGGCCCAGGCCCGGGAGGTCAAGTGCGTGTCGAACATCCGGCAGTGCGCCCAGGCGATGGTCTCCTACGCCAACGGCCACGACGGCATGTTCCCCTGCTGCTATGACGAGCGCGGATGGGGTCTGTCGTGGACCGAGCGCACCTGGCGCGAGAAGGTCCTCGACTACCTCGGCGGCTCGAAAGAGGTCCTCAAGTGCCCCGCACGCTCCCAGTGGCCCGCCGGCCACCCCGGCAAGCCCTCCTGGAGCGTCTACGGCTGCAACGCCTACGTCGCCATCTGGCTCCCCGGCGTCGAAGCCCCCGGCTCGGGCGAACGCAACTTCGGCGGCCAGGTCAAGTTCCAGCACATGGACGACATCGACAACACCAGCGAGACCATCCTGCTCGGGGAAAACAAGGACGGCGACTGGAGCCTCGAGGCGGCGGGCAGCCCGTGGTGGGACGGCGTGAGCTTCGACCACGGCCCCGCCTACAACTACCATCCCCGCGAGCGCGGCGCCTACGCCATGGCCGACACCAACACCCGCATGATGACCTTCACCACCTCACACGAGAACGACCTCTTCCTCTGGAAGGTCCACAAGAAGACCGACCCGCCGAGGAACTGAGAGCCTGTTCCAGAATGAGCTCGCGGGAGGGCGAGGCTCCAGCCGAGCCGCCGTGCTCGTGTCGCACGCTGCCCCTGTTCCCGGCTCAGCGGGAGCTTCGCCCTCCCATCCCGCAGCAGGGGCGCGACATTGTGGAACGCGCTCTCAGCCGGCCCGCCTCTTCACAGGCTGTTCCTCCCGTGCCTCCTCCGCCCATGGGGCGAGCGGGCCGCCTGATTCCCCCGCACCCGCCCCCGACCGGCAATGACAGGGGGCTGTCCCAGGTGATCTGAGTCCCGTGAGGCCGCCGCTCCGTGCGGCTGCGGACGCCGGCCCGCGTCGTCCTGGCCGCCCTCCGCGTTCTGCCGAGGGAATACACTCGCTCCTGGACAAGGGGTGCGGCTGGGCAAGCGGCGAGGACGCCGCCCTCGCCTCCGCCTTCGGGCTACGGCTCACCCAAGCCGCTAAGGAATCAGCATGTCGGACCGGCGACCCGGAACGGCACGACGTGTCCCCATCTCCGAGCGCCGCGCACGCCGCCATCACGCCCCAGCCTGCTCTCCGCCGCATAGTGCCGCCGAGGCTACCGCGCCCGCGCAGGGAAGTCAAGCGGTGCCCGCCCCGACACGTCCCCACTTTCGGTCTGTCCCCGCGCAATCCTCAGCCCGCCAACCGGCGGGCGACCGGACCGTAGCCCAGACGTCTGGGCTGTCATAGTACGCCCCTTTGGGGCTGAAGACGCAGTTCGCAGAAACGGTGCGGTTGCGGCCCAGTGCGTACCCGCTTCCTCTGGGAGCCTACCAGGGTACCACTTCGCTGAAGTATCACGAGCGTGCCCCCATCCCGCCGCGGCCTGCACGAGACAGGGCCGATGGCGCACGCTGCCGGGCGTAGGGCCGGCAGCCGACCGGGCTAAGCGCATGCGTAAGTAGCGACACATCAGCAAGTTGGGGCGACGTGCGTCTGTTTGGCACTGGATTTGCATGTATCTCAATCGAGATGGGTGGGAAGGGGCGGATTGACCCAGCGGCTTGAAGGAGATCGAGCTATGGTCAGCAAGAGAAGCGTGATTCTGGCGGGCGTCTTTGGCCTCGTCCTCGTGGGAGTGGCCGCCTTCAGCTACGCTTGTGCCACCTGCGGGTGCTCGGCCGGGGCCAAGGCGGCCAAGGTCGCCGTCACCAAGCCCTTCGACGTCCTCGACGTCACCGGCCCGGCCAAGGGCGAGAAGCTGTGCTACATCTGCCGCTACGGCGGCGGCCCGTCGTTCGTCGTCTTCACCCGCAGGGCCGACGGGCACATCCGCCATCTCGCCCCCGAGATCCAGAAGGCTGTGACGGCCAACGCCAAGCACGGCGTCCGCGCCTTCGTCGTGCTCCTTGCCGACAACACCGAGGCCAACCGCGCCAAGCTCACTGCCCTGGCGAAGGAGCTGCACCTCACGATCCCCCTCACCATCGCCGGCGACGGCGCGAAGGGGCCCGCGAGCTACAAGCTCCCGGCCAAGTTCGACACCCGCGTCCTCGTCGCCAACCGCAACAAGGTGCTCAGCACCATCGACGTGAACTGCGCGAAGGACGCCTGTGGCAGCACCCAGTGCGCCAGGGTGAGCGACGTCGCTGCCGCGAGCAAGACGCTCGTAGACAGCCTCTGACCCCCTCCGCGCGTCTCAGCCACCCTGCACGGGACGGCGACCCTCCCCGGGCGCTGTCCCGTCTGCATGGGGGCACCCTGCATGGAGCCCCCGCTTGACAAGCGCGGAGCGGCGTCGCATGCTGTCTGGCCGTGGTGTGGTGCGCCGGTGTCTGGAGCCAAGGAGGACCGAGCATGGGGCCGAGGGCGATCGTGATGGTGGCTGTGTGGCTGGCGAGCGGCCTGGGACAGGCGGCGGATAACACGCCCCCGCCAGGCTTCACGCTGCTCTTCAACGGCAAGGACATCACGGGCTGGAAGGGCCTGGTGGGCAACCCGAAGACCCGCGCGAAGATGACGCCGGAGGCCCTCGCGGCGGCAGAGGCCAAGGCCACCGAGCGCGCCCGCCAGCACTGGAAGGTTGTGGACGGCGTCCTCGAGTACGATGGCAAGGCCACCAGCCTGTGCACGGCGAAGGACTACGCCGACTTCGAGCTCTACGTGGACTGGAAGATCCCGCCCGGCGGCGACAGCGGCATCTACCTGCGCGGCACCCCCCAGGTGCAGATCTGGGACCTCAACCGCCGCAAGGAGGGCTCGGGCGGGCTGTTCAACAACAAGAAGAACCCCAGCAAGCCGCTCGTCTGCGCCGACAATCCCATCGGGGAGTGGAACACCTTCTACATCAAGATGGTGGGCGAGCGGGTGACGGTGAAGCTCAACGGCAAGCTCGTCGTCGATAACGTCGTGATGGAGAACTACTGGGAGCGCAGCAAGCCCATCTATCCGACCGGCCAGATCGAGCTCCAGCACCACGGCTCGAAGCTCTGGTTCAAGAACATCTACATCAAGGAGCTGCCGGTCACGG
Source organism: uncultured Planctomycetota bacterium (assembly GCA_964506385.1). Taxonomy (GTDB): domain Bacteria; phylum Planctomycetota; class PUPC01; order DSUN01; family DSUN01; genus CAZDNN01. Next base: position 1,414 of record CAZDNN010000292.1, on the reverse strand, counting down.
AGGGGAAGTAGCTCCCCGAAGGCCCACAAGGCAGTCGGGCGGGCCATCGCGGGCCGCCCGATGCCTGTCTGGCCACGCGGTGTCGATGTCCTGCAACTCGGGCACGTCGAGCGCTCGGCAGATCTTCTTGGCCAGCCTGTCGGCGACCTCTGTGTGGCGGGGGACGGCCTCGATGCGGCCGGTTCGAGGATTGCACCACAGCGAGTGCGACCTGCCTTTGCGCTTGAGATAGCAGCCGTGGCGCCGCAGATGCCGTAGCAGTGCCTGGCGCTTCATTCCACCGTCACCACTTCTCGGCTCGCGTCAGCGGGCAGGCCGCGCAGGGCGTCCTCCCTGCGATCCTCGAAGATGAGATGGATGGCCTCGCGCAGGCTCTCCAGGCACTCCTCCTTCGTCTTGCCCTGGCCATTGGCGCCAGGGACCTCGGGGCTGAGTGTACAAGGCTGCAAGCGGTGGATCAATCCGCGCGCACCGGAGCGGGCGACCCAGAGGGTGAGGGTCGGCCGACTTGTCTGTCGTCCGCTACAGATTGGCTTTCAGCCACGCGCAGCACTTGGCGTAGCCGACGCCGTTCTCGCGCTCGGGGCCTTCGTACTCGGCACACCAGACGCCGTCGTAGCCGACCTTGCGGAGGCACTCGATGGCGTGATGGAGGTGGATCTCGCCCTCGCCGAGCGCCGCGCCCTTGTAGTCCCCCCGCGAGCCGGTGCCGTCCTTCATGTGGGTGTGGAACACGTGGGGGGCGACGATCTCGTAGAAGCGGTCGATGGCCGCCAGGTCGTGGCCGAACCACCGGTAGTTCATCGTGTCGAGGTTGGCGCCGACGTTGGGGGAGCCGACGAACTCGAAGATGGCGACCTGGAGGTCGCCGTCGTTGGTCACCGGCCCGTGGTTGTCCACGGCGAGCTTGATGCCGGCGGGCTCGATGAAGGGGACGCAGCGGCGTAGGCAGCCGCCCATGGCCTCGACGTATCGGTCCTCGGGCACCTCGGGCTTGGGCCTGCCGCCTTCGGTGCGGATGGTGTCGGTGCCGAGGATGGGCGCGAGGTCGAGGCAGATGCGCTTCATCCGCTCGATCTGCGGGGCGATGGCCGCGTCGTCGAGCAGGACGAAGTCGTTGCCCGCGGAAAGCGCGCCGGCCTTGATCCCCCGGTCGTCCATCTGGGCTCGGCACTCCCTGGCCTTTGCCTCGGGGTCCTCGACGCCCTCGCCCCACACGTCGCTGATGGCGACCTCGATGTACTCGTAGCCCGTCCGCGCGCAGTAGTCGAGGAACCCGATCCAGTCCATGTCCGGGAAGTTGTAATGGATGACCCCGATCTTCGGCTCCGCCATGGCCCGCTCCTTGCTCCCCGCAATGGTGATTCGCGGCTGTCCCCACGGGACAAGCTGGTTGGGGATTATAGCCCCGACC
>CAZDNN010000291.1:0-8136 GCA_964506385.1 uncultured Planctomycetota bacterium | reverse complement strand
AACAAAGAAGCGATCTGCCGCCCGATGACAGGGAGGGGTGCTGAGGAGGACGCCGCACGCGGCGAGAACGAGCCGCTGGCGGCGAAACCTGCTGAGGAATCCGGGCTATCGGTCGCCCGCTGGGGTCGCGGTGGCAGGCTTGGCAGGTGGGCGGACCGGGCCGGTCTCCATGGCGCCGTGGATGATGGGTGAGCCGAGAAGCTCGTAGTAGCCCTCGTCGGGGATGAAGACGATCCTGTCGGCCTCGCCGTAGCCATCGCCGCGGCGGAGGCGGGGGCGGCCCTCCTTGGTCTTCCCCGACATGATGAGACGCCCGGCCGCCAGGTCGTACTCCGCTTTCCCGCAGGTGGCGTGCCACGCGTCCTGGGGAGGCTTCCCGATGGCGGGCCGCTCGTCGCTCCCTGTGCGGCGGATCTTCCCGACGCTCACCATCTTCACTCCGCCCGTCGCGCGCACCTTGGTGATGCGCCGCGTCTTCGGGTCGATCTCCCCGTCCATTCGCTCGCAGTCCACCCGCATGTCCTCGCGGATGACCGTCACCTTGCCGGTGAACTCGAAGGCGTTCCTCTTGCCGTGGTACTGGATGCGATCGGCCCAGACTTCGAGGCGCGTGAGCTTCGGCTCCGCCTTCTTCTTCGGGGCGGGCTTGACGGCCTCGCCGGCCGCGGCCAGCGAGGCGGCCAACGTTGCCAGGTACAAGACAGCGATCCTTGGCATCGGGGGCTCCTCGGCATGCGTTCGGGGCTTCTGTCCATTTAAGCGCATCCGCCCGCCATTGCAAGCGGGAAACTGCTGTCAGGACCAGACCCACCAGGGCGCCTGCCCGCGGTCGCCGTAGACGACCAGATCGAAGGCGACGTGCAGGACCAGGGGCGGCAGGACGCTTCGCGACCCCGCGCGCAGCGCGCCGAGAGCCAGGCCTCCGACGAACGTCGCGCCGACCAGGAAGAGGATGTTGACCGGCGCCGGCGCGGGCGGGAGGGCGAAGAGCGCCGTCTTGTAGGCGGTATGGGCCGCCGCTGCCAGCACCACCGAGAGTGCCGCACCCCAGGGCCGCAGCACCCCCTGCATCCAGCCGCGATAGGTCAGCTCCTCGGTGGCACCGATGGCCGCGGCGAGGAAGGCGAACGGCTCGATGGCGCTGGGGAAGAAGCCGTGCCCGTAGCCGACCCGATGGCCAACGCCCAAGCCGATGCCCAGCAGCAGGGCCGCCGCCGCCCAGGCGGCCAGCCCGCGCGTCCAGCGGCTGAAGCCCATCACGTCCAGAGGGGACCGCGCGCGGCCCAAGGCGAGGGCGATCGCGCAGGCGGCGACGCTGAGCCCCACGAGCGAGGCGGCTCTCAGCAGACCCGCGCGGTGAGCGAGGAGGGCGAAGAGGCAGAGACCGACAGCCGCCGCACCGCTCTCAGCCAGCGCCCGGCCTCGGCCGTCCGTCCGTCGTCCGGCCTCAGGCATCGGCTCGATCTCGTCTCGACACGCGCCGCCGGTGCAGCAGGTAGCCTGCGGCGAGCGCCGGGAGCAGCAGCAGGAGCCAGCCCGAGCCGAGGCACAGCTCGCCCGCGGCCAGCGCCGTCTCCGGCAGAGCCTTCTCGAGTGCCGCCACCTTGTCCGGGGCTTTCTCGAACATCTCGCCAGGCAGGACGAGCGCCCGCAGGTGCCTCATGCCCGCCAGCGGCTGCACGTTGGCCTCCGGCCCGAGGACGACGAGGTACCTCAGGTGCTCCAGGGCAGCCAGCGGCTCGAGGGTCTTGAGCTTGTCGCTGCCGATGAGCTCGAGGGACTCCAACTGCGGGACGGTGCGGCACAGCGTTCCCATGCTCGCCCCGTCGAGCTCCGCCGTGATCGACAGGTGCCGCAGGGCCGGCGCCTTGCCCAGGGGAGCCAGATCCTCCACCTTGTGCTCGCCGAGCAGACAGAGCGTGTCGAGCTTGGTCAGGACCGTGAGCCCACCCAGGTCGGCCAGCTCCTTGCAGCCCATGAGGCGGAGCACTCGCAGGTCGGTGAGATGCTCGATGGCCGCCAGGTCCTTCACCGTGCTGCCGACGAGTGCCAGTGAGTGGAGTCGGCGGAGCTTCCACGGCAGCAGGTCAGGGCCCGCTGGCTCCCAGCCCTGGAGGACGAGGTGACGCAGGGCAGGAAGCCGTCCCAGGTATGCCAGGTCGTTCGGCTTCCCGGCGGCGATCCACAGTGTCTCGAGGTCCGCGAGGCCGGCGATCGCCTTGCGGGCCTTCTCATCGGGGGCCGTCTCCGGGAGAAGCAGCCGCCTGGGGCGGAAGAGCGGGAGGATCTCGGTCGGGGACACGTCCTCGCCGAGCGCCAGGTCCACGCGGGGATTGGCGCCGGCGAGCTTCGTCAGGAGCGCCTGCTGCTCGGGCTCCGGCTCTTCCTGGATGGCGAGGAAGCGCAGGCCGCGCAGCTCCGCTGCGCTTGCGCGTCCGAGCCACGCCCAGGCCGGGGAGTCGGCCCGGAGCCGCACGGCGATCGTCTTCCCGCCGAGCGTCAGCCGGTCCTCCGCGGCGCCGAGAGGGAGCGACGCGCCATCGGACGCCGCGTAGGCGCACAGCAGAGGCATTTCGTGCCGCGTCGCGCCGTCCTTGGTCTCGGCTGCCGAGACAATGGCGAGGATATCGCCGCCCCGGACGGGCAAGCGCCCGGGCCGGTCGGGCCGCGGTGTGGTGCACCAGAGGCCCATGGCGTGGCTGTGATTGTAGCAGCGCGCAACCCCGGTGACGCTGATCACCCGCAGCTCGGCCGGCTTCTCGCCCCCTGCGGCCAGCGCCGCCACCAGCACAACGCCCATCCATGCCGTCTGGCGCCCTGTCATCGCCGGGCCTCCTTTCCCGCCGTCGCTTCCCCGCCTGCGCATCATAGCGGCGCGCGCCGCGGTTTGCAACGGGAAACTGGCGGCTACCGGGCGGGGTTCTCGTACCAGATGACCCCGAGGTTGGCCGACTCTTCGCAGGTCAGGACGTCGAGGTCGCCGTCGCGGTCGAGGTCCAGGAGCTTCACCATGTCGTACTTCACGCCCTCGGGGCCGCTGATCTCGCGTGCGTCCCAGACAGGCTTGCCGGGGGCCTTGCGGCGCGAGAGCCAGACGACGCCCGATCTGCCGTCGCGGGCGTGCTCGCACGAGAGGACGACGTCGCGGCTCCCGTCACCATCCATGTCGGCGACGGCCACGGCCTTGCCGGAGCCCGTGTCCGGCGGCATGGGGATGAGGCGCGTCTCCCAGGCTACGGTGTCCTTGCTCTTCCTGCGGTGGCACACGATGTCGCCGCCCTTCACGGCGCCCAGCACGTCCTTCAGCCCGTCTCCGTCGAGATCCGCGTAGTCGAGGAACATGATCTCCCGCTTGCCGTCGCCGATGCGGTGCTCGGGCCATGGCTTCGCCTGTGCCGGGCCGGGGCCGGGGTTTTCGAGCCACAGGCAGCCGCGGGTCCTGCCCTTGCGGTCGGAGGCGAGGACGTCGGTGTGGCCGTCGCCGTCGATGTCGGCCGCGATGAGCGACATGACCCAGCCCGCCTTGTAGAGCGGGTGCCAGCGCCAGCCGGCGAGGTCGCGGGCGTTCGCAGGGGCCTCGAGCCAGCCGATGGTGGCGTTGCCGCCTTTCGCCCCCAGCACGAGGTCCACGCCGTGCCTCCCATCGACCTGAAGGGGGAGGGCGAACATCCACATCTGCTTGCCCTTCGTGGCCGGGACGGCCTCGGTCGTCCAGGCTCCGGGGTCGAGGTACTGGCCCTTCTCCTTCGGTGCCCAGTGGACGAAGACGCTGCGGGTCCTGCCCTCGCAGCAGCTCACCACGTCGATGGCCCCGTCGCCATCGAGATCGATGAAGACGGCGTCCTCGACGCTCGGCGCCTTGCCGACGGTGACGGCCGGCCACGCTGCCTTGGCCTTTGCCGGCCCCGGGTTCAGGTAGGCCCGCGAGACGCCGCCCTGCTCCCAGCCGGTGACGATGTCGGGCAGGCCGTCGCCGTTGACGTCGGCCAGCCGCGTGCCGTCGGCCCCGCGCGACGAGCGGTCGATCGTGTGCCGCGTCCAATGCCGGCCCCGATCTGCCGCGGCGGCGGGACGCCATGGTAGCGCCAGGAAGGCGAGAAACGCGGCGATCACGGCGCGAGCGTGCTCGGTGCGCATATGGCAATCGGACCGGGCGTCCCGGTCACTCCTCCCGTGGTTGCCAGGGGATCTTGCTGTAGCGGCGGAGCTGGGCCTGGAGCGCGGCGGCGAGCTCCTGCCGCTTCTCCGGCTCCGACCTCGCCAGGTCGTGCTCTTCGAGCGGGTCCTTACCCAGGTTGTAGAGCTCGAAGCGGGCACCGGGCTTCGAGCGGAGGAGCTTCCAGTCGCCCCGTCGGACGCACTCGATAGTGCCGCCCTGGAAGATGCCGCCGCCCTCGCGACGGCCCCAAAAGAGGTCCCGCCGCGGCTGGGGCTGGCGCCTGCCAAGGAGGAACGGCAGGAAGCTGACGCCGTCGATCTCGTGGTCGATGGCGGCGCCAGCGGCCTCGCAGAGGGTCGGCACCACGTCCATCGTCAGCACGATGCGGTCGGACTCCTGGCCGGCCTTGACCTTCCCTGGCCAGCGGATGACGGCGGGGACGCGGATGCCGCCCTCGTACATGGTGCCCTTGCCGTCGCGGGTGCCGTCGTTGTCGGCGCCGACGTTGACCTGTCCGCCGTTGTCGCTCCAGAAGATGACGAGCGTGTTGTCGGCGAGGCCCGTTTCGTCGAGACAGGCGAGGACACGGCCGATGCCGTCGTCCATGTGCTCGATGAGCGCGGCGAGCTTCGCACGCTTGGGGGCCATCTCCGGGGCGCGGGTCCGCACCTTCTCCATCCAGTCGCGGGGCGGCTGGATGGGGGTGTGGGGCGCGTTGTAGGCGAGATAGAGGAAAAACGGCTGCCCGGGCTTTTGCTGACGGAGCCAGTCGCAGGCCCACTGGGTGAAGAGGTCGGTGGCGTGGCCCTTGGGGTCGATAGTCTGGCGGCCGAGCTTCATGTAGTTGTGGCCGTGGCGGCGATGGGTGTAGTAGTCGTCCATCATGTCGCCGAGGAAGCCGTGGAAGTGGTCGAAGCCGCGCTCGGTCGGGGTGTCGGGCGGCTTGAGGCCGAGGTGCCACTTCCCGACGATGGCCGACGCGTAGCCGGCCGGCTTGAGGAGCTGCGGCAGGAGGACGGCGTCGGGGGTAAGGCGTCCCCACGAGTTCCTGCGATGGGTTCGGATGACGCCGGGCACGCCGACCATCTCGGGGTAGCGCCCGGTGAGCAGGGACGCGCGGGTGGGCGAGCAGACGGGGCAGTTGGCATAGGCGCGGGTGAAGCGGATGCCCTGGGTCGCCAGGCGGTCGAGGTGCGGCGTCACCAGGTCGGCCGCCCCGTAGCAGGCGAGGTCGCCGTAGCCGAGGTCATCGACGAGGATCACCAGGAAGTTCGGCTTCTGCGCCACGGGCTTCTCTCCGAAAGCAAGGTCACCTGTCAGCGCCGTACCGGCCGCGGCGCCGCAGGAGGTCGTCAGGAACTGGCGTCGGGTCAGTGCGCCCATGAGCGAATGTCTACCCCGCAACGGGAGGGGATGGGTGGATGAATGGATGGGTGGACGGCTGGAAGAGGACGTCGGGGAAGAGGCCTGCCGCCCCTGTAGCCTTGTCTTCTCCTGAGCCATCCATCCACTCATCCACCCATCCATTCATCCTTCCTTTAGCAGCCTCGGCGCCTTCGGATGCATGAAGCGCTCGCGCTCGTGCCACTGCGCGACGAGGCCGAGACTCCGGACCACGTCCTGCCAGCTCTCGCATCGGTCACCCGTGCGGTCGAGCCAGGCCTGGAGCTCGGCGTCGAGCTGCTCGCGCAGGGCCGCGTGCTCGGGCGAGGCCGCGAGGTTGTGCATCTGGTACGGGTCGGTCTCGTTGTCGTAGAGCACCCAGGGGGTGCCGTCGGTCCAGCGGGCGTAGGTATGGCGGGCGGTGCGGACGCCCCGCCACTCGCCGATGCCCTGGTGGAAGCCCTGGTCGAGGATGATGGGCTCGGTCAGGAACACGGAGGCCGGGCCGTCGCCGCCGTCGCCGAGGACGATGTCCGACAGGTCGCCGCCCTCCATCCGCTCGGGCACGTCGAGGCCCATGAGCCGCAGCAGGGTCGGCGCGAAATCGGCCGTGCTCACCAGCGCCTCTGACCGCAGGCCGGCCGGGATACGGCCCGGCCAGCGGATGAGAAGCGGAATGCGGATGGCCTCCTCGAAAGGCTGCTCCTTCTTCTGGAGCCCGTGCGACCAGAGCATGTCGCCGTGGTCCGACGTGTAGACCACGATGGTGTCTTCGGCCTGCCCGTTGGCGTCGAGGGCGGCGAGCAGGCGTCCGAGCTGCCCGTCGAGCGCGGTGATCGCCGCATAGTAGTCGGCGAGGGCCCTCGGGCTGTAGCCCTGGCCCAGCGGGCGGAACGGCTCTGGAGGCTCGGGCCGCACGTTCGGCCGCTGGGTGATCTGCTCCTCGTCGTAGAGCGCCTTGTAGTCGTCGGGGACCTGGCCGTAGGGCGCGTGGGGCGGCCCCCAGGAGAGGAAGAGGCACCAGGGGCGCTCGTCGTCCGAGGTGACGAAGTCGAGGGCGAGGTCCGTCTGGCCGACCGGCTCGTAGCCGTCGAGCGCGAGCGGCTGGTCGGGGTCGTCGCGGAACAGGCGGCCACGGAAGTACGCGTGAGAGCAGTTCCACACCGCCCAGTCGTCAAAACCCTGGCGGCGTGGGCCGGGCGGGGTGAAGCGGTCGCGGGGCACGCCGTCGAGATGCCACTTGCCGACGTAGCCCGTGCGGTAGCCCGAGTCGCGGAGCAGGTGGGCGATGGTCACCTGGTCGGTGGGCATCGGCAGGTCGTTGGCCACGGCGCGGTGGCTGAGGGGGTAGCGCCCCGTCAGGATCGTGCCGCGGCTGGGCGTGCAGACCGGGCAGTTGGCATAGGCCCGCGCGAAGTTCGCCCCTTCGGCCGCCACGCGGTCCATGTGGGGCGTGTGGAGCTCGGAGTTGCCGGCGCAGCCTACGTCCATCCCGCGGTGCTGGTCGCCGAAGACGAAGAGCAGGTTCGGCCGCGTCGCCAAGGTGGGGCTCCTGCAAGTCATTCGGGCTCTTACCAGAGCATAGTCATCGAGCCGGCCGATGCAACCGCGGCTCCGGGCTGCCCCCTCCAGAGGCAGCGGCGGGTCAGACGCCGAAGACGCGGCGGATGAGGTCGCGGCTGATGCGGTGGTTCTCTTCGAAGGAGCGGGTGATCGTGGTGTTGGGGTCGAAGGCGAGCTCGACGGTGAGGGGGCCGGCGAAGCCCTTGCGGCGGAGCACGGCCGCGATGGCCTCGAAGTCGATGTCGCCCTCGCCGAGTGCCTGGACCCACTGGGTCCCGATAGCGTCGCGGAGGTGCAGCGAGGCCGTCCGCTCGCCGTACTCTTCGAGGAAGGCGATGGGGTCGCCGCCGCCGTGGCGGATCCACTCGATGTCGGCGTTGAGCCAGACGAGGGCGGGATCCGTGTTCCGCAGGTTCGAGTGGACCTCGCGGCCGCCCGACCGCATGGCGGGGGTGTGGTTGTGGAGTGCGAAGCGGACGCCGAGGTCGGCGAGGGCGGCGCCGCAGCGATCGAGCATCCGTGCCTGGAGGGCGAGCTCGGCATCGGTCTTCTCCGAGCCGTCGGGCTTCGGCGACGGATTGCAGTTGATGACCCGCACACCGACCTCGCGGGCGCTCTCCGTCGCTGCGACGATAGCCTCGATAGAGGCCTCCGCCTCGGCCTCGGTGTGGAACGTGCCGCCGCTGTAGGCCGCGGGGAAGCCGAGCCCGTGGCGTTCGAGCGCGGCGAGGAACGTCGGGTTGGCGGCGAGGTCCGTCCCGTGCTCCACGTGCTCGAAGCCGGCGCGGCGGATGGCGGCGAAAGCCGCGTCGAGCCGCTCGAGCAGCGGCGGCTCGCCGGGGAAATTGATGGGCTGGGTCCACCCGTAGAGCTGCGTCGCGACCACCGTCTCGGCCATCGTGCGGTCCTCCGGTATGTGGGGGTGGCAGTGTAGCGCCCGGACCTCCCAGGGTCAACCGCCCAGCGGTCTTTACGTACGAGTCTGGCCCCGGATCTTGGGGACCGCGGCCCGGTGTTCTGAATCGTCCTCG
>CAZDNN010000290.1:0-8151 GCA_964506385.1 uncultured Planctomycetota bacterium | reverse complement strand
GCCTCGGGCAACCGGGTAACCAGTGGAAGGGCGTCCAGTACTTCGACGAAATCACCCTCAAACTCGTGCCCACCGACCCACCCACGGCCGGCGAGCGCGACCTGCTCGTCGAGCTCACCGAGGGCAGGACCGGCTACTTCCGCTTCGGACTCGGCTTCTCGTCGGCCAACGCCTTCGTCGGCGCCATCGAGCTCACCCAGCGCAACTTCGACTACACCGACACGCCCAGGGACTGGAGCGATCTGCTCAGCGGCAACGCCTTCGTCGGCGCCGGGCAGTTCTTCCGCGTCGCCCTCTACCCCGGCACAATCTACAGCACGTACGTTCTTCAGTACGAGAACCCGTACGTATGGGTCCAGGACCCCTTCTGGGCCCCCGGCGGCCACTACGAGAGCCGCGGCTGGAGCGTCTACTGGCGCAACCGCGACCAGGACACGTGGACCGAGCGGCGCGTCGGGCTCCGCCTCACGCGCGGCATCCGCAAGTACAAGGGCGACCCCGACACCGACGTCGTCTTCCACGCCCGCGTCGAGGCCGTCTCGGTCCTCGACCCCGAAGACCCCGACGGCTACTGGGATGACGACCGGGACATGTGGTGGGACGCCGACGACAAGGAGTGGCTCGACGACGAGCCCGACCGCGCGCCGGACGACGCCGAAGACGAGGAAGGCACGCACCCCCTGGCCGGCGTCGGCGTCACCATCACCCGCGATCGCACGGACCGCATCCTGATGCCCACCAGCGGCTACAAGTGGGAGGGCGGCCCAGAGCTCGTCATCCCCCACGGCATCAAGGCCGGCTACTCCCGCACCCACTTCTGGACCGTCGGCGACCACCCCAAGGGCCGCGAGCGGGTCTTCTCCCTGCGAGGGCAGGCGGACGTCGCGCTCGGCTCGTTCCCCATCTACGAGCGCTACTACGCCGGCGCCCCGCTCCTGCGCGGCTTCGAGTACCGCGGCGCCGGCCCCCACGACAACGACGAGCCCATCGGCGGCAAGTACCGACTCATCGCCAGCGCCCAGTACCGCTACCCCCTCATCGCCGATCGCCTCTACTCCGTGCTCTTCGTGGACTCGGGGACTGTCACCAAGGAGGTGACCGTCATCGGCCAGCCGCGGGTCACGGTCGGCTTCGGCTTCCGCCTGCTCATCCCCCAGATCTCCCGCGCCCCTCTCGCCCTCGACCTCGGCTTCCCCGTCATGAAGGACGGGGACGACGATACCGAGATCTTCTACTTCTCCGTCAGCATCGACCGCTAGCCCGCAGGAGCCCCCGAATGCGCCGCAAGCGACTACTCGCCGCCGCCGTCGCCCTCCTCATCCCCGCCATCGCCATGGCTGGGCAGCCGGACGCGGGCGGCCTGGCCGACGACGTGGCCCAGCTCAAGCAGCAGCTCGACGAGCTGCGCCAGGCCAAGGGCCTGAAGATCGGAGCCGTGGACATTGTCCAGGTCTTCGACAACCTGGACGAGAAGTACGAGATGAACATCGAGCTGCGCAAGGAAGAAGACCGCCGCGAGGGCGAGCTGCGCGGGCTGGCCAAGCGCATCAAAGACCTCACCGACGCGATGAAGCTCCTCCGCGAGGACTCCACGGAATACAAGCGCAACGCCCAGGAGCTCGAGGAGCTCAAGAGCGACTTCCGCTCCCGCCGCGACGCCACCGAGGATAAGCTCTACAACCGCCTCTTCGACTTCACCCACAGCATCTACAAGAAGATCCGGGACGAGATCGCCGGCTACGCGCGCGAGGGCGGCTACGACCTCGTCCTCCGCGTCCGCGACCCCGACATCGGCAGCTTCGACCAGGCCCTGCGCCCACGCCACAAGTACCTCGAGCTCAACCGACGCATCGAGTACCGCAGCGTCCTCTACCACAAGCCCGCGGTCGACTTCACTCAGGCCATCGTAGACCGCCTCAACGCCAAGTACCGCCGCGAGAAGGACGAGCGGTCCAAGGTCCAGCCCGGCACCGAGCCCACCCCTGCCCCGGCCCCCAAAGGCAAGGGCAGCGAGTAGCCGCGACCGGAGAGCCCCGTGGAAACGACCCTCCAGCAGCTCGCCGACCTCACCGGCGCGGCCGTGCACGGCGACCCCGCGACCCAGATCACCGGGGTGGCCGGCATCCAGCACGCGCGGGCGGGCGACATCTCCCTTCTCGCCAGCCCCAAGTACGGCCGGTTCCTGCCCACGACCGCCGCCTCGGCCCTGGTCGTCCCCGCCCGCTTCGACACGAGCCTGACCACCTTGCCGCTCCTGCTGGCCGAGAGCCCCGTGGCCGCCTTCGAGGCCATCGCCGGCCACCTCTGCCCACCCAGCCCCGCGCCCGCGCCGGGTGTCCACCCCACCGCGGTGGTTGCCGAGGACGCCGTGCTCGGCGAAGACGTGTCTATCGGCGCCCACTGCGTCATCCAGCCAGGGGCGGTGGTCGGCGACCGCACGGTGCTGCGCCCCCTCGTCTTCGTCGGTCGCGACGCCCGCGTCGGCGCCGATTGCGTGCTCCACCCCCACGTCGCCGTCCTCGACCGCTGCGTGCTTGGGGATCGCGTCGTCCTCCACTGCGGCGCGATCGTCGGTACCGACGGCTACGGCTACGAGCTCGTGGACGGACGGCACGTCAAGCAGCCCCAGCGCGGCATCGCCGAGGTCGGCGACGACGTGGAGATCGGCGCCAACGCGACGGTGGACCGCGCGCGCTTCGGCCGCACGGTCATCGGCGAAGGCACGAAGATCGACAACCTCGTGATGGTCGCCCACAACGTGGTCGTCGGGCCCCACTCCCTGCTCGTCGCCCAGGCCGGCATCGCCGGCAGCACCACCCTCGGCCACCACGTCACCCTCGCCGCCCAGGCGGGCCTCGTCGGCCACATCGAGGTCGGCGACGGCGTCATCGTCACCGCCCAGAGCGGCGTCACCAAGAGCGTGCCCGCCGGCCAGATCCTCTTCGGCAGCCCGGCCCAGGATATCCGCAAGGAGCGGCGCAGCGCCGTCCTCCACCAGAAGCTCCCCGAGCTGTTCGCCCAGATCCGCGCGCTGGAGCAAACCGTCCAGCGCCTCTCAGAAAAGGTCGCCCGTCTTGAAGCCCAAGCAGCAGACGATCCAGAAGCCTGTTGAGCGCCAGGGGGTCGGCGTTAACACCGGCCAGCCCGTCACCCTGCGGCTCCTCCCCGCGGAGCCCGACAGCGGCATCACCTTCGTCCGCAGCGACCTCCCTGACGCGCCGCCCATCCCGGCCACCCTCGACCATCTCGCCAGCACACCGCGCCGCACCGCACTCCGCAACGGCGCGGCCGAGGTCGAGATGATCGAGCATCTCCTCGCCGCCCTCAGCGGCTTCGGCATCGACAACACCACGGCCGAGCTCGACGCGCCTGAGCTCCCCATCGGCGACGGCAGCGCCAGCCTCTTCGCCGACATGCTCTGCGAGGCCGGGACCATCGAGCAGGACGCGCCGCGCCGGCTCCTCGCCATCCCCAAGCCCATCACCATCTCAGAGGGGCCCGCCACCATCGTGGCCCTGCCCGCCAGCGAGGGGCTGACCATCTCCTATACCCTCGACTACGACGACGTGGCCCTCGACCCCCAGCACTACGAAGCGCGGATCGACCCCGACCAGTTCATCGAGGATCTCGCCCCAGCGCGCACCTTCGTCACCGAGCGCGAGGCCAGGGCGCTCCTCGACGCCGGCTTCGGCAAAGCCGCCTCCACGTCCATCGTCGTCGTCATCCGCGACGACGGCTCCATCCTCGACAACAGGCTCCGCTTCCCCGACGAGCCGGCCCGCCATAAGGCCCTCGACCTCCTGGGCGACCTGCGCCTGGTCGGACCTGGCCTCATCGCCCGCGTCATCGCGGTGAAGAGCGGGCACGGGACCAACTACAAGCTCGCCGAGCAGATCCTCCGCGACGCCATGCCAGCCGACGCGCTCTCCCTCGACATCCGCGACATCCTCAGCGTCGTGCCCCATCGCTACCCGTTCCTCCTGGTGGACCGCGTCGAGCGGATCGAGCCGGGCAAGCGCGCCATCGCCATCAAGAACGTGACGATCAACGAGCCCTACTTCACCGGGCACTTCCCCGGCCGCCCCATGATGCCGGGCGTGCTGATGATCGAGTGCATGGCCCAGACCAGCGGCCTGCTCCTCTACCAGCGGTGCGCCGACGCCAACGTCATCGCCCAGCTCATGAGCGTGGACGACGCGAAGTTCCGCCGTCCCGTCGAGCCGGGCGACCAGCTCCGCATCGAGGTCAAGGCCATCCGCATGGGCTCGCGCACCTGCAAGGTCGCCGCAAAGGCCACCGTGGACGACGAGCTCGCCGCCCAGGCCATCATCACCTTCGTCCTCGTGGACACACCACCCAGCGAATGAGGCAGCCCGTCATGGCCAGGACCATACATCCGAGCGCCGTCGTCAGCCCCAAGGCGCAGCTCCCTGACAACATCGAGATCGGCCCGCACGCCGTCATCGACGACCACGTGACCCTTGGCGAGGAGTGCGTCATCCACGCCGGCACCCTCATCACCGGCCACACCACCATCGGCCGCGGCAACCAGATCGGCCCCTTCGCCTCCATCGGCACCCCACCGCAGGACATCGGCTACGACGGCGAGCCGACCCGCCTGATCATCGGCGACAACAACATCATCCGCGAGTTCTGCACCTTCAACACCGCCTCGACCAAGCAGGACTGGGAGACGCGGGTCGGCAGCAACAACTTCATCATGGAGTACTGCCACGTCGCCCACGACTGCGAGGTCGGCAACGACATCGTCATGGCCAACTGGGTGGGCCTCAGCGGCCACTGCAAGATCGAGGACAAAGTCTGGTTCGGCGGCATGGTCGGCATGCACCAGTTCGTCACCATCGGCGCCTACGCATTCATCGGCGGCCAAAGCGGCATGCGCGCCGACTGCCCGCCCTTCATGATCAGCGAGGGCCGCCCCGCCCGCGTCATCGGCGTCAACACCATCGGCCTCAAGCGCCGCGGCTTCGACCGTGAGGCCATCAACGCCCTTCGCGAGGCCCAGCGGCTCATCTGGCGCTCCCACCTCACCATCAAGCAGGCCGTCGATCAGCTCGCCGAGGACTACGATCTCCTGACCCCTGAGGTGCGCTACCTCGTCGATTTCCTCCGCGCCACCCATGCCGGCCGCCAGGGCCGCGCCCGCGAGATCCTCCGCCACAACTGACGCCCTGCCCGGCCTCGCAGGCTGCCCGCTGCTGCTCCCGCCGGATACGCCCCGCCCAGTCCCCCCGAGTACCGCCTGCCATGCCGTGTCACGCCGCCGCGGCTGGTCCGCGCATGCCGCCGCCGGTGTCAGAGCGTCCCGAGGGAGAATTGCAGAGTTGACCAACTCTGCAATTCTCCCTCGGGACAGCGCAACGCCGTCTCCAAGCGTCTGCCCAGGGGCCGCCGTGCCGCTTCCTGCCTTGCTCCCTGCTCCTCTTCCGGGTATCCTGTCATGTGTGTCGCGGAGTGCCTCGTCCCTGCATCCTCGGATACCGAGCCTGTGAGCAAGCGGACGCGCGTTGCCGTCGTCGGGGCCGGCCACCTGGGGCGCCATCACGCCCGCCTCTATGCGGCGATCCCACACGCCGAGCTGGTAGCCGTGGCCGACGTGGTGCCGAGGCGGGCCAGCGACGTGGCCGCGGCCTATGGCACCCGAGCCGTCACGGACTACCGCGAGATCCTCGACGAGGTCGATGCCGTCAGCATCGCGGTGCCCACGGAGTCGCACTCCGCCGTCGCCCGCGACTTCATCGAGCGCGGCAAGGCCGTGCTCATAGAGAAGCCGTTCACACGCTCCCTCGAAGAGGCGGACGAGCTGCTGGCGCTCGCCGATGAACGGGGGGTGCCCATCCAGGTGGGCCACATCGAGCGATTCAACCCGGCCTTCGTCGCCGTCAGGCGGCACATAACGACGCCCCTGTATATCGACTGCGACCGCGTCGGCATCTTCTCATTCCGGTCGCTTGATATCGGGGTCGTGCTCGACCTGATGATCCACGACCTCGATATCGTGCTCGATCTCGTCGCGGCCCCCATCGAGCGCATCGAGGCGGTCGGCGTGCCCGTCCTGTCCCAGCACGAGGACATCGCGAACGCCCGGATCACCTTCGCCAACGGTTGCGTCGCCGACGTCACGGCGAGCCGCGTGGCGACCCGCGCGGTCCGCAAGCTCCGCTTCTTCCAGACCGACGCCTACATCTCCCTCGACTATGGGGAGCGCCGCGCCCACATCTTCCGCAAGCGCCAGAGCGCCATCGACCCGGCAACCATCGATCCCAGGGAGATCCAGGATCTCAGGAGCTTCGTTTTCGAGCATTTCATCGCCGCCGAGGAGCTACCCCTCGAAGAGCAGAACCCGCTGGAGCAGGAGCTGCTGGCTTTCCTGCGCTGTGTGACGACCGGCGAGCGCCCGCCCTGCTCGGGGCACGACGCCCGACGCGCGCTCGAGCTCGGCTGCCGTATCCTCGACAGCATCCAGGACAACATCCGCAAGCACCCGCTGAGCCCTTCCTGACCCATGGCCCACTCGCTCTTCATCATCGCGGGCGAAAGCTCGGGCGACCTGCACGGCGCCCATCTCGCCCAGGCCCTGCGCGAGCGCCAGCCCGACATCGCGCTCGCCGGGATGGGCGGCCAGGCCATGGCCGAGGCAGGCGTCGAGGTCCACCGCGACGCCACGGCCCACGCCGCCATCGGCATCACCGAGGTCATCGGCAGCCTGCGGACCTGGGCCCACATCTTCCGCGATATGGAACGCTTCATGGACCAGCGGCAGCCCGATGCCGTCGTCCTCATCGACTCCCCCGAGTTCAACCTCCGCTTCGCCAGGCGCGTCCACCAGCGGGGCATCCCCTGCATCTACTACATCAGCCCCCAGCTCTGGGCGTGGCGCTCCTGGCGGGTGAAGTCGGTTCAGCGCTACGTGGACCGCATGCTCGTCATCCTGCCGTTCGAGACGGAGTTCTACGCCAGGCACGGCGTCGATGCCACCTTCGTCGGCCACCCGCTGCTCGACGTGCTCGCCGACTATCGCCACGACAAGGCGTTCGCCGAGCGGCTCGGCCTGCCGGCCGACCGCTTCGTCCTCGGCGTGCTCCCCGGCAGCCGGCGGAAGGAGATCCGCTACATGCTGCCCGCCATGCTCGGCGCGGCGGAGCGGCTGGACCGCGAGCTGGGCGGCATCACCGTCGCCACTGCCCCCGCGCCCTCCTTCAGCCACGAGCAGTACGAGGCCTGGCGCGAGATGACGAGCCTCGAGCTCCACATGTTCCAGGGGAAGACGTATGAGCTGATGGCGGGCGCCGACCTGCTCCTCGTCAGCTCGGGCACGGCCACGCTGGAGGCGGGGCTGATCGGCACGCCGATGATCGTGCCCTACGCCGCGTCGTGGGTGAGTTACCAGGTTGCCAAGGCGCTGGTCAGGACCATCCAGTTCTTCTCTCTGCCGAACCTGGTGGCCGGCCGCAGGGTCGTGCCGGAGCTGCTCCAGTCGGAGGTGACGGCGGAGCGCATCGCGGATGAGGCCCTGGCGCTGATCCGCGGCGACGGCCTGGCGAGGATGGCGGATGAGCTGGCCCGCGAGGTGCGTGCGCCCTTCGGCGAGCCGGGCGCGTCGGGCCGCGCGGCCGACGAGATCCTCGCACTGCTCGAGGAGACCCGGGTGCCCGCCATGGAGCCGTCAGAGCAGGATGCCGGCGATGCAGGCGGTGAGGAACGAGGCGATGGCGCCGCCGGCGAGCGCCCGCAGGCTTAGCCGCGACAGGTCGGCCCGCCGCTCGGGCGCCATGCCGCCAATGCCACCGATCATGATCCCGATGGACCCAAAGTTGGCGAAGCCGCAGAGCGCATAGGTCGCGATGGCCAGCGACCGGGGGGACAACTCACCCTTCATGCCCACGAGCTGCTTGTAGGCGAGCAACTCGTTCAGGCTGATCTTGATGCCCATCACCGAGCCGACCTGTCCCGCCTCGTGCCACGGCACGCCCATGGTCCAGGCCAGAGGCCGGAACACGAGGCCGAAGATGGCCTGGAGGCTCCCTGGGAAGCCCTCCCAGCCCGTCGCCCAGGATACGCCGTGGTGCACTTGCCCGATCAGGAAGTTGACCAGCGCCAGGAGCGCGATGAAGGCAATGAGCATGGCGC
>CAZDNN010000289.1:0-8164 GCA_964506385.1 uncultured Planctomycetota bacterium | reverse complement strand
CCACTACCACCACAAGCCGCTCGACATGCCCGACGCGTGGGTGAACGGCGGCAAGGGCGGCTGCACCGTGACCGAGGAGGGCGACGCCGTCGTCATCCGCGCCTTCAGCGGCAAGCGCACGATCGAGGCAGGACAGGAGCTGCACTTCCACTTCGGCCTGCTCGTCACGCCCGTCAAGCCGCTCGACAGGGGGCATTGGGGCAATCGCTACTACCACCGCGTCGCGCCGCCCGCCGAGATCGCGAAGACGGGCGCCAACGTCGTGAACATCCATCACGCCAACCCGCAGAACCGCTACATCAACTACCCCTTCCTCAACATCGACCAGCTCAAGCCCTACGTCGCCGAGTGCCACCGCCACGGCCTCAAGGCGAAGATCTACTACACCCTGCGGGAGCTGACCAACCACATCGCCGAGATGCCCGCGGTGCGCAGCCTCGGCCACGAGGTCTTCGCCGACGGGCCTGGCGGCGGCTACACCTGGCTCCAGGAGCATCTGGAGACGGGCTACATCCCTGCCTGGCACTGCTGGTTCGGCAACGGCGACGTCTGCGCGGCGCTCGTCACCTCGGGGCTCTCCCGCTGGCACAACTACTACCTCGAGGGCCTCGCCTGGCTGCTCCGCCGCGTCGAGATTGACGGCCTCTACCTCGACGACGTCGGCTACGACCGCGTGGTGATGCAGCGGGTCCGCAAGGTGCTCGACCGCACGCGGCCCGGCTGCCTCATCGACCTCCACTCGTGGAACCACTTCAACGGCCGCGCCGGCTACGCCAACTGCGCGAACCTCTACATGGAGCTGTTCCCCTACGTGGACAGCCTGTGGTTCGGCGAGGGCTTCGACTACAACCAGACGCCCGACTACTGGCTCGTCGAGATCTCGGGCATCCCCTACGGCCTCTTTGGCGAGATGCTCCAGGGCGGCGGCAACAAGTGGCGCGGGATGGTCTACGGCATGACCAACCGCCTCCCCTACTCCGGCCGACCCGACCACCTCTGGAAGGTCTGGGACGCCTTCGGCATCCAGGACGCCAGGATGATCGGCTACTGGGTGCCCACGTGCCCGGTCCGGCCCGAGCACAAGGACGTCCTGGCCACCGTCTACCAGAAGAAGGGCAAGGCCCTCATCGCCATCGCGAGTTGGGCGAAGGGCGACGTCAAGACGAAGCTCGCCATCGACTGGAAGGCCCTTGGCCTCGACCCCAGCAAGGCCGTCCTCACGGCCCCCGCCATCCCCGACTTCCAGGACGCCGCCACCTTCGCACCCACCGACCCCATCCCCATCCCCAAGGGCCGCGGGTGGCTCCTATCGCTGGAGCACGGACCTCAATAGGCATGGGAGGGCGAGGCTCCTGCCGAGCCGACTCCCGGAATGAGAACACCGGCCGTGACGCGGCTCGGCGGGAGCCTCGCCCTCCCATCCCGCACATCATGCCCCCGCGATGCGGGGCATGGGCATGGGCTCGCACTCCATGCGGGCCTGGTGGAACTCGAGGAGGAGCCGGCACTTGAGCTCCTGCGAGGCGGGGTCGTCCCACAGGTTGTTCACCTCCCCGGGATCCTCCTGGAGGTCGAAGAGCTCGCCGTGGGGGAACTTGCGGTAGACCGTGATCTTGTAGCGGTCGGTGACGAAGGTGTGCATGTGGAAGTTGGTGCGGGTGTGGTGATTCTCCGTGATGCTCCACGTGCGGACCGCCTCACCACCAGTCCAGGTGTCGAGCTGGTTGAGGCCGGTCATGTGGCCGGGGACGGTGAGGCCGGCGGCGGCGAGGAAGGTGGGCGAGAGGTCCACGCAGTTCTGAAGCGCCTGGCTCACCTGCCCCGCGGGGACGCGACCGGGCCAGCGGACGATCCAGGGGACGCGGAGCAGGTCTTCGTAGTGGTGGATAGCCTTGGCGATGAGCCCGTGC
Source organism: uncultured Planctomycetota bacterium (assembly GCA_964506385.1). Lineage (GTDB taxonomy): Bacteria > Planctomycetota > PUPC01 > DSUN01 > DSUN01 > CAZDNN01. The sequence goes on along the minus strand of CAZDNN010000289.1, from coordinate 6,254 downwards.
TGGCCGAGGAAGTGGCCGTGGTCGCAGGTGAAGACGACGAGTGTGTTCTCGGCGATACCGAGCCGGTCGAGCGCGTCCAGGATGCGGCCGATGTGACGGTCCATGAAGCTGACCATCCCGTAGTAGATGGCCATGTCCTTCTTGAGCTCCTCGCGGTCCCGCAGATGCGAGTGGCCGCCGTGGATGCCGAAGTCCTCGAAGTAGATCTCGCGGAACTTCGGCCGCTCCTCCTGGGTCATCGCGAAGTGTGGCGGGTTCTTGTCGTGCTCGCCGGGCGTGAGCTCGCCGGGGACCATGTCCTCGGGGTCGTACATCGAGGCCCAGGGCTCGGAGACGCTGTAGGGCGGATGCGGGTCGTGGAAGTTGGCCATGACGAAAAACGGGCGGCCGACGGCGACGGCGGCCTCGATCTGGGCGATGGTCCGCTCGGCGGTCCACGGCGTGTAGTGGAACTCCTCGGGCAGGTCCCAGTGGCGCATGCCGCGGAACCTGGCCATGTTGTCCTTCGTGTGTGGCCAGTCGGCGAAGTAGTCGCGCCAGTTGGCGAGGCCCCGCTCCTCCATCCAGATGGCATAGTGCTGGCCGGCGTGGGATTCCCAGGTGTGGTTGCGCGCGACCTCGACGTGCTCGAAGCCGTACCACGGCCCATGGAAGCCCCGCCAGAAATCAAGGTCGCGGAGCGTGGGCTGGCACTCGAGCGACTCCATCCCGGGCTCGGACGCCAGGGGCTGGAAGTGAGCCTTGCCGACCAACGCCGTGGCGTAGCCCGCCTGCTGGAACAGGTCGCCGACGACGGGCACGCTCTCGAAGAGCTTAGTCCCCAGCGACCACGCGCCGTGCTGCGACGGATACATCCCCGTGATCATCGACGAGCGGCAGGGGGTGCACGTCGGGTTCGTGCAGTAGGCGCGGTCGAAGCGGACGCCTTCGCGGCACAGGCGGTCGAGCGTCGGCGTCCGGATGCGCTCGTTCACCGTGCCCAGGGTGGAGACATGCTGCTGGTCGCTGGTGATGAACAGGATGTTCGGTCGTGTCTCGGCCATGATGGGTCCGGTGCTCCGCCAAGGCTGTGGTGTGAAAGCCGTATGATGGCATGAAGATGCATCGGAGTCAAAGGCGCTGCGGAGAGGCTTCTCCCGCCAGTGCGCCCCCGGTCACGGGCACGGCACAATGATGTCACACTTGACCAAGTGTGACATCATTGTGCCGAGAGGGCCGGAGCGCTCGCAGGCACATATCAGAGGCCAGCGGCCTCGATGAGGGCGAGGATGTTGGCGAGGGGCACGTCGGCCTGGATGGTGATGCCGGGCTCGAGGATGTAGCCGCCGCCCTCCCCCATCTCGTTTTGGAGGCGTCGGACCTCGGCGCGGATCTGGGCTGGGGTGCCGCGGACGAGCAGATCCTGGGTGCCGAGGCCGCCGCAGAAGGTGAGGTGGTGGCCGAAGGTGCGCTTGAGATCGAGGATGTCCATGGCCTCGGGCTGAATGGGGTGGAGGATGTCGAGGCCGAGGTCGATGAGGTCGGGCACGATGGGCCGGACGTTGCCGCAGGAATGCAGGAAGACGGCGCGGCCGGCCGCCTTGGCCATGGCGAAGACGTCCGCGAGACGGGGGCGCACGAGGCGCCGCCAGGCGTCGGGGCTGATGAGCATCGCCTTCTGCGTGCCGTAGTCGTCGCTGACGGCAATGCCGTCAAAGGCGAATCGGCCGAGCAGGATGTCCAGCGTGGCCAGGATGTGCTCGGCGATGCGGCCGAGCAACTCGCCAACGAAGGCGGGCTCCAGGGCCGACCACAGCAGCAGGTTCTCCATCCCGCAGAGGAAGGTCGCCCGCTCCCAGAGGTCGCCGACCCAGAGGATGGTGTAGTGACCGGCGTTGGCCGCGCACCACGCGCCGAGATGCTCGAAGCGATAGGCGGCGGTCGGGTCGGGGAATGTGTAGGCGGCGAGGCTGGGCTCGGCGATGGGCGGGCCGACGGGGGAGCCGCGGTCAATGGCGCTCGTCGTCCACTCGACGCCAAACTCGTCGCGGACGCGGCCGCCGAACCTCTCGGGCAGGGCGTAGAGCGGCTTGACCGACGCCGGCCCCGACATGCGTATGGGCAGATCGAGGCGTGCCTCGACGTCCTCGGTGCCGAAGTGCCGCTCGAGCGCGGCCCGTGCCGGAGGGGACAGCATGAGATTGCAGGGAACAGGCACGGCGCCGTCGTGGGCGAGGACGCGTCGGATCCACTCCTGGTTCGTCATCGCGTCCTCGCCGCGGGTGCGCGACCGCGGTGGTGTCAGAGCAGGCCGGCGGCGTCGAGGAACGCCCAGCCTGTGCCGTCGTCATCGTCGTCGGGCCGGTAGCCGCATCCCTTGAAGTCAGCGATGTACTTCTCTGCGAGCTTCTTGCCGAGCTGAACGCCCTCCTGGTCGAAGGAGTTGATGTTCCAGATGAAGCCCTGGAAGGCGACCTTGTGCTCATAGTAGGCCAGGAGGGCGCCGAGGGTGCGAGGCGTGAGCTTGTCGGCGATGAGGATGCTGCTCGGGCGGTTGCCGGGGAACTGCTTGTTGGCGTTGTCGGACTCCTGCCCCGTGGCGAGGGCCTCGACCTGGGCGAAGAGGTTGGCCAGGAGCTTCTGCTGGGAGGTCGTGCCCTCGTGAAGGGCGTCGAAGCCCGTCTGGCTGTGGCGGAAGCCGATGAACTCGCAGGGGATGACGGTCTCGCTCTGGTGGATGAGCTGGTAGAAGGCGTGCTGGCCGTTGGTGCCGGGCTCTCCCCACACGATGGGGCCTGTGGCGTAGGTGATGGGCTTCCCGCGGCGGTTGACCCTCTTGCCATTGCTCTCCATGTCGAGTTGCTGGAGGTGGGCGACGAAACGGCTGAGCATCTGGCTGTAGGGCAGGATGGCGACGGTCGGCAGGTTCAGGAAGTTGCGGTTCCAGATCCCGAGGAGTGCGGCCAGGAGGGGGAGATTGCGGCTGGGGTCCGGCTCGAGGGCATTGAGGTCCATCTCCCGCGCGCCGCGGAGGATCGCCCTGAAGCCCTCGATGCCGAGTCCGAAGCCCAGCGGCACCCCACCGACCATCGACGTCGCACTGTAGCGCCCGCCGATGTAGTCGCCCATCAGGAAGACGTGGCGGTATGGGTGGGTGAGCTTGTCAGGACTTGCGGTCACCGCGACGAAGTGCTTGCGGTAGACTCCCTCCTCCGACAGCCCCAGGGTTCTGGCGAACTGGCTGGCGACGAGGGCCTGGTTGGTCAGGGTTTCGAGCGTCGTGCCGCTCTTGGTGATGACGGCGACGAGGGTGTGGGAGAGGTCGAGGCCATCGAGGACCACCGCCGCGTCGTCGGGATCGACATTCGAGATGAAGTGGACGCGGCGGCCCTCCTTCCAGAACTCACGGAGGGCGATGCAGATGGCCCGAGGCCCGAGGTCGGAGCCGCCGATCCCCACCTGCACGAGGTCCGTGAACTCGCCGCGGGTCTCACCGAGGAAGCGCTCCAGCTCGACCAGCCTGTCCTTGGCGAACGCCTTGGCATCGGGCGGCGTGAGGTCGCGCGGCTCAGCGAGGTCGGGGAACACATCGCGGCTGGCAGTATGAAGCACGCGGCGGCGCTCGTTGCCACCGCCCTTCGTGCAGTTCATGAAGGCGCCGCCCACCATCAGGCGAAGCTGTGCGACGGCATCGGTCTGCTCCGCGAGTGCCACCAGGGCGTCCATGACCGTTGCGTCGTCAGGCAGTGCTCCCCCCGTGATGGCGTCGCGTTCCGCCTTGCTCCGCTGCCGGTTATCGACACGCTGCGTCGCGTAGAGCAAAGTGAGCCCTGCCGCCGATGCTCGCATGTCGCGGATGCGTTCGGGCGACAACGTGCCGCCTCTCAGCGTGATCGGGTGCTTCGCAAGCTCCTTGAGACGCCTCCACGCCGTCGTCCCTGTCGGATCCTGCATCGGGATCTTCCCGTCCACAGCGGCGTCCTCCTGTCTCAGCAGACCGGGCTTGGGGAACGGCGCGATCCTGCCATGGATCGCATTATCTGTCAACCGCAGATGGGGCGCAGGCCACCGCCCTCGGCAGGCCCTGCCGAAAGAACTTGCATTGCGTGGGCATCGCCGCTATGGTATCCGCAACTCGGTGCCAGGGCGTGCACCACAGGCCATCACGACGCAGGAGGCAACGCGTGAATGCGAGGAAGTTCGTGCGCGAGGCTGTGGCGGAGATCCGGGAGACCGTGCGGGACGAGAGGGCCATCAGCGCGCTGTCCGGGGGCGTGGACAGCAGCGTGGTGACCGCCCTTGGCCATCGGGCGCTCGGCGACCGCCTCGAGGTGATCTTCATCGACGACGGCCTGATGCGACAGGACGAGCCGCGCGAGGTGAAGGAGGCCTTCGGCGAGATGGGCATCAAGGTGCGGGTCATCAACGCGAAGAAGCGCTTCTTCGCCGCGCTCGCCGGCCTGACCGACCCCGAGGACAAGCGCAAGGCCTTCCGCCACACCTTCTACGAGGTCTTCGGCGAGGCCGTGAAGAAGTCCGGCGCATGCTTCCTCCTCCAGGGCACCATCGCCCCCGACGTGATCGAGACGAAGGGCAAGGTCAAGACGCAACACAACGTCCTCGATCAGATCGGCATCAGTGCGAAGGGCAAGTACGGCTTCCAGGTGATCGAGCCGATCAAGACGCTCTACAAGCCCGGCGTAAGGAGGGTCGCCCGCGCCCTCGGCCTGCCGAAGGCCTTCAGCGAACGCATGCCCTTCCCCGGCCCGGGCCTCATGACACGCTGCGTCGGCGAGGCGACGCCTCGGCGCATCGAGATCGTCCGCAGGGCCTGCAAGATCGCCGAGGAGGAGACGACCAGGTACAAGCCCTTCCAGGCATTTGGCGTCCTCCTTGCCGACAAGGCCACCGGCCTCACGAAAGCGGGGAAGCGTCACTACGGTGACATCGTCGTCATCCGCTGCGTCCAGAGCAAGGACGCGATGACCGCGACGGCGACGAAGCTCTCGTGGCCAGTGCTCGAGCGCATCCGCGAGCGGGTCCTCGAGGCCTGCCCCACCGTGACCAAGGTGCTCCTCGACATCACCGGCAAGCCGCCGAGCACCATCGAGTACATCTAGCCTCCCGCCCCGGCCGAGCCCAGCGGGAGATGCCAGATGCCAGGTGTGAGATGCCGGATGCCAGAACCCACGTAAGCGAGGGAGTGAGACTGCATGACATCCCCCCGTGCAGTGCTGCTGCTTGAGGACGGGACGACGTTCGAGGGCCAGGCCTTTGGCGCCGTAGGCGAGGCCGTCGGCCAGGCGGTTTTCTACACCGGCGTCGTCGGCTACCAGGAGGTGCTCACATCGCCCTCCTACCGCGGCACGCTCCCCGTCCTCACCTACCCCATCATCGGCAGCTACGGCGTGAACGCCGAGGACGGCGAGTCGGCCTGCATCCAGGCCAGCGGCGTCGTCATCAAGGAGTACAGCCGCCACTACAGCAACTTCCGCGCCACCGGTGCGCTCGAGCCCATGCTCGCCGAGCAAGGGGTCGTCGGCATCCAGGGCATCGACACCCGCGCCCTGGCGGTCCACCTCCGCGAGCACGGGGAGCAGTGCGGGCTCATCGCCTCCGGCGACGACCTCGATCACGACGCGCTCGCGGACAAGCTCGCTGCGGCGCCCTCCCCCTTCGACGCCGACCTGCTGGCCGGCCTGCCGCCAGCCAGCCCCCCTGCGACTGACGGCGCGGCGACGCCGATCGTCGTGCTCGACCTCGGGGTGACGCGCAGCATGCTCGCGCACCTGGCCGCAGCCGGCGCCGCCGTCGAGATCGTGCCCGCCAACACCTCTGCGGAGGACATCGCTGCGAGGAGGCCGAAGGGCGTGGTCGCTGCCGGCGGGCCGGGCGACCCGCACGTGCCGACCTACGCGGTCGAGACGGTCAAGGCGCTGCTCGGCGACATCCCTGTCCTCGGCATCGGCCTCGGCTGCCAGATCGTGGCTCTTGCCCTCGGCTGCGGCGTCACGCGGCTGAAGGCAGGCCACCACGGCGTCAACCATCCCGTGAAGCAGACGGCCACGGGGCAATGCGACATCACCTGCCAGCACCACAGCTTCGTCGTGGACGGGGATGGGGTGCCCGGCGACGTGGAGGTCACCCACCTGAACCTCAACGATGGGAGCGTGGAGGGCATCCGCAGCAAGAGCCGCGCCGCGATCGGCGTCCAGTTCCACCCCATCCCTGACGAGATGGGGGATCCCAGCCAGCTCCTCGTCGCGTTCATCCAG
>CAZDNN010000288.1:0-8169 GCA_964506385.1 uncultured Planctomycetota bacterium | reverse complement strand
CGGGCCAGGCACCGTGAGACGTTGACGCCCTTGCCTGCGTGCTGGACGCGGACGAGGCGCCCCTTGAGGTGCTCGCCGACGGCGAAGCCGGGCACCTCGAGGGTGCGGTCCACCGAGGTATTGAGCGTGACGGTGACGATGACCAAGGGGCTACTCCGGGGCGGTGCTACTTCTCGGCCGGCGGTGCCGCGGGCGGCTCGGGTGGGGGCGGGGGTGGGGCGCCGACACGGTCGTGGGCGATGTCGCGGAAGCGCTCGGCGCGTTCGAGCAGGCCGGCCTTGATGGCCGTCTTCTCCGCGTCGCTGAGCTCCTGAAGCGGGTTCGCCTTGACCAGGACGAGCGGATAGGTGTGGATGTCGTCGATCCGCCACGGCACCAGCAGGTCGCTGAACAGGTCGATGGGGAACCGCTCGTACCACGGCGGCTTGAGGTGGGCCACGAGCCGCTCGCGGTGGTAGCCAGGCTTCTCGACGACGATCTCGTGGGTGCCGTACCACGTGAAGGCCAGGAAGAGAGGCGTCTTGCGCTCGAGGACCCGGCCGTCGAACGTCACCGTGGCGCCCGGCGGCCGGGTCATGACCTGCAACTCGCGGCGCACGCATCCCGCCATCAGCAGGCCGGCAGCCAGCGGCACCCACATCCAGCGACGGCTCACCACCTGGTCTCTCTTCTGTCACAGGGGAGTCGCACGGCCCTCCGCCTCACTCCCCCGATGGTACCCATCGCGGCGCCGCCTGTCAAGCGCCTCGCAGCCCGATAGCGTTCGCCTTATCGGGATTTGGCTTGCGCCGCTGCGGGACCGTGCTATAATCGCATGTGCTCCTCGGCGTTCACACTGCCGGTCGAGCAACAGCCTCTGCCGTGTTCGTGAGCAGAAGGACATCGCATTTCTAACCGACAGACCCTATGAGGAAGGCAGCAGAACTGGCAGTGGAGAGCAAGCCTCCTTCGAGAGGACGTTCCGAAGCTGCTACCCTGCCGGCCACGTAACCTCCCGGGTTGGAAGCGCCTTCTCCACGGCACAGAGCGGAGGTTGTTTTTTGGCCGCCGCGCGCGGCGCGGCAAGATAGCGGCAAGATACTCGATGCTCGATACTCGATTCTCGTGAGTTCGCGTTCTGCCGTTCCTCGCCGGGATCGAGCATCGAGCATCCAGCATCGAGCATCCTCTCCCCATGGGCCTCTTCACCCCACCCTCTGACGACGGCGTTGATCCCAATGCTCCGCTGGCCGCGCGGATGCGGCCGCGGAGTGTCGAGGAGTTCGTGGGGCAGGACCACTTTTTCGGCCCGGGCAAGCTGCTGCGGCGCATGCTCGACGCAGATCGCCTGGCCTCCGTGATCTTCTACGGGCCGCCTGGGACGGGGAAAACGGCGCTCGCCCACGTCATCGCGAATCACACCGCGGCGGCGTTCGAGATGCTCAACGCCGCGGCCTGCGGCGTCGCCGACGTCCGCGAGGCGCTCGCCGCCGCCAGGGACCGCCGCCAGGTCACCGGCCAGCGCACCGTGCTCTTCGTCGATGAGATCCACCGATTCAACAAGGCCCAGCAGGATGTGCTGCTCCCCGACGTCGAGGAGGGGGTGGTCATCCTCATCGGCGCGACGACCCACAACCCCTTCTTCACCGTCGTGCCAGCGCTCGTCTCCCGCTCCCAGATCTTCGAGTTCAAGCCCCTCAGCGTCGAGGACATCAAGACCCTGATGCAGCGGGCACTCGCCGACGCCGAGCGGGGGCTCGGCGCCCATCGCGTCAGCCTGGCGGACGAGGCGCTCGACCATATCGCGACGCTCAGCGACGGCGACGCGCGCCGCGCGCTCAGCGCCCTCGAGGTCGGCGTGCTCACCACCGAGCCGGACGCCGATGGCGTCGTGCAGTTCGACCTCGCGGTGGCGGAGGAGTCGATCCAGCGGAAGGCCATCGTCTACGACCGCGACGGCGACGCCCACTACGACGCGGCCTCCGCCTTCATCAAGTCCATGCGCGGCTCCGACCCCGACGCCGCGCTCTACTGGATGGCCAAGATGCTCGAGGCCGGCGAGGACCCCCGCTTCATCGCCCGCCGCATCGTCATCTGCGCCGCCGAGGACGTGGGGAACGCGAACCCCCACGCGCTGATCCTGGCGAACGCCGCGCTCCAGATCGCCGAGTTCGTCGGCCTGCCCGAGGCGAAGATCCCCCTGGCCCAGGCCGTGACGTTCATCGCCTGCTGCCCCAAGAGCAACGCCGCCTACAAGGCCATCGCCGCAGCCGAGAAGGACGTCCAGGAGGGACGCACCCTCGAGGTGCCCGACCACCTCCGCGACGCATCCTACCGCGGCGCCGCGCGCCTCGGACGCGGCCAGGGCTACGAGTACGCCCACGACCACGAGGGCCACTACGTCGAGCAAGACTACATCCCCGAGGAACGCGTCTACTACGAGCCCACCGACCAGGGCTACGAGAAGGCCTTCAAGGAACGCCTCGAGTGGCTACGAAAGCGCAAGCGCGACAAGAGATCAGACGACGCATCGAAGGGCTGACGGCCGAGCAGAAGGCGGACGCCAGCGCCGCCATCCGCCGCCGTCTCGCCGAGCTGCCGGAGTTCCAGCGAGCCGAGACCGTCCTGCTCTTCCTCTCCATGCCCGATGAGGTGGACACCCTGCCCATCGTCCGCGACGCCCTCGCTGCCGGCAAGACCGTCGCCGTGCCGAAGGTGGACACCCGCCGCAAGGTGATGGACGCCCGCGTGCTCCGCGACCTCGATCGCGACGTCGCTCCCGGCGTCTTCGGCATCTTCGAGCCCGTCGCCGCCGAGGTCGTCGAGCCGGCCGCCATCGACTTCGTCCTGGTGCCAGCCCGCGGCTTCGACCGCCGCGGCAACCGCCTCGGCCGCGGCGGCGGCTACTACGACCGCTACATGTCCCACCCCGACTTCCGGGCCATCCGCTGCGGCATCGCCTTCGCCGCCCAGCTCCTCGACGCCCTGCCCCACGACGAGCACGACCTCCCCGTCCACCTGCTCCTCACCGAAGCCGGCACCCTCCGCTTCGCAGATGCTTGACATCCGCCCCGCGTATGCTATCATTATGCTAGCAGGATGTGGCAGAAGGAGTCCAGCATGGCACAGATACTGGTCCGCAAGCTGGATGAAGAGGTTGTGAAGCGCCTGAAAGAGCGGGCGAGCGAGAACGGGCGTTCCCTCGAGGCGGAAGTCCGTGTGATCCTGGAGGAGGCAGCGAACTCGCCTCAGCTCGACATGGCCGCGGCCCGCGCCCGCATCGAGGAGCTTCAGAAGCGATTTGAGGGGCGGCCTTTCCCAGACAGCGCTGACCTGATCCGGGAGGATCGGGACAGGTGAGTGTCTACGTCATCGATGCGAGCGTCGCGGCGAAGTGGTTCGCCGACGAGGAGCACAAGCAGGCCGCCCGCCGCGCGCTGAGCGGGCAGCACGAGCTGCACGCGCCGGACTTCCTGCTGATCGAAATGGACAACGTCATCTCGAAGTGGCTGCGAGGCGGCCTCGTGGATGCCCCGGAAGCCGACCGAATCCGCAGGGATCTCCGCGCACTGCCACTGAAGACGTATCGGTTCCCTCCGCTTCTGGATTCGGCCTACGCCATCGCCAGGGAGACGGGGCGGAGCGTCTACGACTCCCTCTATGTGGCGCTCGCGGTCGCACTGGATGAGCGGGTGGCGACCGGGGATCGCCGGCTCTACAACGCACTCGCGGGCGGTCGATTCGTACGCTACGTTCTGTGGGTCGAAGACATCGAGTAGCCGCCCCGCCAGTTTGCTCACCCGCAGAGTCGCAGCAGCAGGTGCTCGAGGGCGTCGCGGGGGGCCATGGTGGAGGTCTTGGTGGCGAGGTCGGTCTCGAGGAGAAGGCGGAAGCCGCGCTGGAGCTCGCGGCGCGTGCGGCGGCGGGCCATTTCGATGGTCTTGTCGAGGAAGTAGCTGGGGCGCATGCGCAGGACCTTGGCGATGGCGTCGGGGCCCTGGCCGGCGTCGAGCAGCGTGCGGGTCTGGATGAGGCGCTCGAGTGCCCAGCGGATCATGGACAGGATGTAGGACGGCTCGTGGTTCTGCTCGAGGAGGGTGTCGAGGACGCGGAGGGCCTTGGCGGCGCTCTTGCTGCCGACGGCGTCGGTGAGCTTGAAGATGGTGGTGACGGGCAGGTCCTCGACCAGGGCGTCCACGTCGGCCTCGGTGATGGTGTCGCGGTCGCCGACGTAGAGGGCGAGCTTGGCGATGCTCTGGTCGAGGATGGGGAGGTTGACGCCGACGCACTCGGCGAGGCGGCGGGCCGCGCGCCCGTCCATCCGCTTGTGGTAGGCGCGGGCGCGGGCGGCGATCCAGCCGGGCAGCTCGCGTTCGCGGGGCGCCATGCACGCGACGACCATCCCGACGTTGCGCACGGCCTTGCCCACCTTGTCGTTCCGCGCCAGCTTCTCGAGCACCAGGACGAGCACCCCGGTGCGCGACGGCTTGGCGAGGTAGCTGGCCAGCACGTCCTTGCTGTTCCTGACGAAGGCCGCGGCCTCCTCGACGATGACGAGGCGGCGGGGTGCGAGGAAGGGCGGGGTGCGCAGCTCGTCGAGCAGCTCGCGGACGTCGCTGATCTCCGCTCCGACGTACTGGCTGAGCGCCAGGTCGGGCGAGGCGTCGCCGAGGATGGCCTTGCGCAGCGTCTGCATCGCCTGGCCGCGGGTGAACGGCTCATCGCCGATGACGGCGTAGACGGGCAGCGGCTCCTCGCTCTTCAGGTGCCGCACGAGGTCGTGGTAGGTTGGGTCAACGGCCTTGGCGCACATATCGGCTCTCGATGCTGGATACTGGATGCTGGATACTGGATGCTGGATGCTCGATACTGGATGCTCGGTACTCGCGAGTGCGGCAGTTCCGCTCTTCATCGAGCATCGAGTATCGAGTATCGAGCATCCGCCCACCCACTCATCCGTCGTCCCCCTTCGGCACTGTGATGCCGTACTTCTCGATGCGGTACTGGAGCGTGCGTCGGGAGAGGCCGAGTAGCTCGGCGGCTCGGGACTGGTTGCCGCCGGTCTTGCGCAGGCTGGCAACGATGAGCTTGCGCTCGAAGTCCTCGACGGAGAATCCCTCCTGGACGAGCTGCGCCGCGACGTCCTCCTCGCTGCCCGCGCTGACCTCGGGGTAGAGGGCGATGTCGTCGGCGCCGATGACGTCGCCCCGGGCCATGACGACAGCGCGCTCGATGCAGTTCTCGAGCTCGCGCACGTTGCCGGGCCAGTGGTACGTCGTGAGCGCATGTTGCGCAGCGGAGGCGAAGCCTTTGAACAGGCGCTTGTTGCGTTCCTGGAAGCGCTCGAGGAAGTGGGTGGCCAGCACCAGGATGTCCTCGGGCCGCTCGCGCAGGGGGGGCACGACGATGGGGACGACGTTGATGCGGAAGTAGAGGTCCTCGCGGAAGGCCCCGTTGCGCACCTCCTCTTCGAGGTTGCGGTTGGTGGAGGCGAGGATCCGCACGTCCACAAGGATGGGCTCGGAGCCGCCGACGCGCTCGAACTCGCGTTCCTGGATGACCCGCAGGAACTTGGACTGGAGCGCGGGGCTCATCTCGGCGATCTCGTCGAGGAAGATGGTGCCGCGGTGGGCGGTCTCGAAGCGGCCTTTGCGCTGGGTGTGCGCGCCGGTGAAGGCGCCGCGTTCGTGGCCGAACAGCTCGTCCTCGAGCAGTGTCTCGGGGATGGCGGCGCAGTTGACCTTGACGAAAGGCTGCTTGGCGCGTGGGCTTAGCTGGTGGATGGCGGAGGCGACGAGCTCCTTGCCGGTGCCGCTCTCGCCGCGGATGAGCACGGTGGCCTCGGTCGGGGCGACGGTCTGGATGGCGTCGAGGACGGCGAGCATCTTGGGGCTCGAGCCGATGAGCTGGGTGCTGCGGCGCTCGGCCTGGATCTGCTGGCGTAGCGAGCGGTTCTCGTCGCGTAGCTGGTGTTTCTCGAAGATGTGGCGGAGAGTGGTGGCGAGCTTCTCGGGGTCCACGGGCTTTGTCAGGTAGTCGTAGGCGCCGTGCTTGACGGCCTTGACGGCGTTGGCGATGGTGCCGTAGGCCGTGAGGATCACCACGTCGGTGTCGGGGTAGTCGGCGCGGACGGCCTCGCAGAGCTCGAGGCCGGTGATCTCGGGCATGCGCAAGTCCGTGACGACGACGGCATAGGCCTCGGCGCCGAGCATATCGAGCGCGTCGGCGCCGCTGGAGGCCACGTCGGCGTCGAAGCCGTCCATCTGGAGGTTCTTGCGGAGCGCCTCGGCGGCGAGGCGCTCGTCGTCCACGATGAGGATCCGCTCGTCAGCCACCGGCTCCCTCCTCGGCGATAGGCAGGGTGACGATGAACGCGGCGCCGCCGCCCGGCGGCTGGGCGACCTCGATGGTCCCGTCGTGGGCCGCCACGATCTTCCGGCTCAGGGCCAGCCCCAGCCCCAGGCCAGAGCGCTTCGTCGAGAAGTAGGGCTCGAAGATGTGGTGGAGCACGGCGTCGCTGATCCCAGGCCCCGTGTCAGCGAAGGCAATGGCGGCACGGCCCCCCGCGCGGGTCGAGGTGACCGTGAGGGTGCCACCGCCGTCCATGGCCTGGATGGCGTTCCTGATCAGGTTGGCGACCACCTGCTGGAGCAGGTCCTCGTCGGCCAGGACCCACAGGTCGCCGACGCGGCGGCGGTCGAGGCGGATGCCGGCGCTCTCTATCTCCTGGCCGAACAGCGCGAGGGCGTCGTCCACGATCGCGTCGAGATCGCGGCGGGAACGCTCGACGTCGGACGGGCGGGCGAGGAGCAGGAAGTTGTCGAGGGTGCGGGTCAGGCGGCCCACCTCGCTGGCGACGATCTCGAAGTTGCGGTTCAGCTCCGCACGCCGCTCGGGATCCTCGCAGCAGGTTCCGCAATAGCGCTCGAGGTATCGGCAGGTCAGGCCAATGGTATTCAGCGGGTTGCGCACCTCGTGGGCGATGCCGGCAGCCAGGTTGCCGAGTGCGGCCAGGCGCTCGTCCTCAGCGCGGCAGCGTTCGGCGCGGGCAACCGCGCGATGGCCCGCGCAGGCCACTGCCGTCAGTGCCGCCAGCAGCACGAGCTGGGTGAGCACCACGGTCCAGGTCATCTGGTGGTTGACCGCGGCGAACACGTCGCCGATGGGGTCCAGCTCCTTGTGGATCACCAGGCCCCCGAGCAGGCGGCCGTCGCTCTCGATGGGGCAGATGTAGCAGAGGGTCGCGGGCATCCGGCCGCGCGTCTCGGCGTCCGGCGGCAGGGTGTAGACGGATGGCCGGCCTTCGCGGATGCGGGGCGCGCACTGCAACAGCGTCTCGGTCGAGTCGGGATCGGTAGCTGTGACGGGCCGCAGGTCGCGGTCCACCACCAGCGCGTGGATGCCCTGGCCGGCCTCGTGGAGGATGCCGAGGACGCGGAACTCGCGTTCGAGCGGGCCGGCGATCTCCGCAAGAGACGCCAGCTCCTGCCTCTGGGCCACCTGGCTCTCGATGCGTCCGAGGAGCACTTCCCTCAGCAGGTTGCAGCGCTCGCGAGCGTGGCGCACCATCGTGGCGCACTCGCGCGCCTGCTGCGCGCGAATCACCCGCCGCTGAACCACCAGCAGCAGTACCATGGCCCCAGCCACCGCCGTCAGGCCCAGTGCCGAGGAAAGGCACAGCGCCCGCCCCGGCGTTCGTCGCCTCGCCATCCCATCGCTCCGTGGAAGCGTCCCCGTCCCGACCCTGACGACTATAGGCGCTGCCTCGAATCCTGTCAAGGCGAGCGGGCAGGTCGAGGGGGCTACTGCGGGTCGGCGTGGGGCGGGTCCCGCGCTCACGCCGTGCCGTCTGGCTTCCTGGCGCAGAGGAGGAAGCCGTTGGCGCGCAGGCCGCGGAACAGGCCGCGAAGGACGCCGTTGCGGCGGTGGTTGAGGTACAGCAGCTCGTCGAGCGCCAGGCCGGCAGCGGCGAGCAGCCGCCGGATCTCGCTCGCTGTGAAGACGTAGAGCGAGATGCCGCGGATCCCGCGGTAGCCGTCCACATCCTTCTGGAAGGCCTCGGGCTCGCCGCGCAGGCGGCGACGGAAGGCGCTCCACAGGTACTCGCGGCCGTCGGCGTAGTAGAGGTTGTGCCAGCGGTTGTGCACGTGGCTCGCGAAGGGCCCGCCAGGCTCGAGATGCTCGCGGACG
>CAZDNN010000287.1:2731-8173 GCA_964506385.1 uncultured Planctomycetota bacterium | reverse complement strand
TGAGGCCGGGCTGGTGCGGTCGTTGTTGAAGCACCAGGTGTTGCCGCCCTGGGAGCGGAAGACGGCGATGCCATCAACGCCGTCGCCATCCCAGTCGCCGGCGACGGGCTGATCGCCGAGGGTGCCGGCGCCCCAGCCGGGGTTGGTGGCGTCGGAGATATGGGGCCGGCTGAGGTGATGGGTGAAGTACCACGGGTCGCTGCCGTCGCGACCCACCTTCCGCCCTTCACTGTCGCCATGCTCGGTCTCCCTATCCTGTTCCTGTTGCGGATCGCTCCAATGGGAGGGCGAGGCTCCTGCCGGGCCGCCCTTCGCCCCCTGAATCGGCTCAGCGGGAGCTTCGCCCTCCCGCACCGGGACTTTCCGCAACAGGAACTATCCTGCGGCAACATGGGGAAACATGCCGCGGCCACCCTGGACGGGGGCGAGATCGCCGCAGGAGACGAGCCGGCCCGCGTGTTGATTCCCCGCCCGGCATGTTGACGCCACGCAACATGCGGATCGGGGCTTCTAAGCCCTCTGGAGCCATAAGGTTATGCCCGATAGCGAGGGAGGTTGGCGGTCGCGCATGTTTCCGGATGGCAACATGTCGGCCTCTGGGCTGGCCGCGTGGCAGCGCCGGCGGCGCGCGAGGGCAGTGCGTAAGTGGATGCAGTGGAATGACTAATGGAGAATGCTGCCCGGAGGGCGGCGCTCTGGATTGACGGCACGCCGTTTGCCGGCATGGATGATGACTTTGCGGAGTTCGTGAGTTCAAATGGCCTCGATCTGGAGGAGACGCAGGATGAGAACGCAGGCGCTGTGGCGCACGATGGTGGTGACAGCGGGTGTGGCGTGCCTGGCCGTGGCGGTCGGGGGTGGGGCGAGCGCCGGCGTCGTCTCGCACTGGACCTTCGATGCGGACTTCACGGACGCCACGGGCGCGCACCATGCGTTCGTGGGGACGGGCAGCCCGACGATCACGACCGCCGACTCCGTGTTCGGCGGCGGCGCGCTCGCCCTCAACGGCTCGAGCTCGCTCGACACGGGCTCCTGGCCCCTCGGCGGCAGCCATACCGTTGCCTGCTGGGTCAACCCGGCCAACATCGCGGCGAACTGGGCGGGCTTCCTCGACAAGCAGGAGCCCTGGGCAACACCCGGCGGGAAGACCTTCTGGCTCGGCCAGCAAAGCACCGACGGGAAGATCCGCTTCGGCAACTACTTCAACGGCAGCAGCGAGTCGGCGCTCGACACCGGCTTCGCGCTGACCAACGGCGAGTGGTACCACGTGGTCGGCGTCTGGGACGATGCGAACGACCTCCAGACCGTCTACGTCAACGGCCGCGAGGTGCGGCAGATCGCCCGGCCCGGCGCGAACCAGCCGGTGGGCAACGACCCGCTGTGGATCGGCCGCAGCACCGCCACCCACTTCACCGGGACGATGGACGAGGTGTGGATCTTCGACTCCGCCCTCACCCCCGCAGAGGTGCAGAACCTCACGTGGGCCAACGACGCCGCGGCGACGCCCGCCCGCCAGCTCGTCCGCGTCATCGACTTCGAGACGGGCGACATGGACGGCTGGAGCGCCGTCGCCGGCCCGGGGAACAACCAGGTGTTCCGCGCCGGCAACATGCCCACCGCCAGGCCCACCGTGGGCTTCGACGAGACGACCATGCAGGGCGACTACTTCATCCGCACCTGGGAGGGCGAGGTGCTCGGCAACAGCGACGCCAACACCGGCATCGCCCAGACCACCCCCTTCATCCTCGGCGAGAACGCCAGGTTCGACTTCATGGTCGGCGGCGGCAACCACCCGTTCACCGGCGACCCCGACGCCCCGGCCGCGAATGTCACGGCGATCAACCTCGAGCGGCTCGTCGCCCCAGGCGACTGGGAGGTCATCGCCACCGCCACGGGCATCAACGGCAACTACCTCAATCCCGTGAGCTGGGACGCCTCGGACTACGCCGGCGAGACCGTCCGGCTGCGGATCTACGACACCCACACCGGCGGCTGGGGCCATATCGACGTGGACTCCATCCGCTACTCCGCCACCGAGATCCTCCCGCAGTCGCCGCTGATCAGCGTGGACATTCAGGGCACCCCAGGCGGCGCCTACGGCCAGGTCGTCGCCACGACGATGATGGGTCCCGAGCCGATCACCGGGGTCGGCCAGTTCTGGAACGCCTTTGTCGTGGCCGCCCACGACGCCATCAGCACCAACCCGGCCATGGCCCTGGTGGACAGCAACGGCAACCCCACGCCCGTCACCTTCTCCATCAACGGCACCGTCTCGGGCTTCAACTACGCAGGCACCCTCCAGGAGGACTACCTGTTCATCAGCGCCGGCGCCGCGGACCCCAGTATCAACTGGGCGCTCGAGGGCCTCGAGCCCAACTGGCTCTACGAGATGTACCTCTACGGCGGCCACTTCAGCACCCGCGATTCCTCCATGCTGATCGACACGGACGGCGATGGCAGCCTCGCGGATGAGACGCCCTTCATCCTCGGCACCGCGGGCGCTTACGCCGAGTTCCTCTCCAGCCCCGAAGGGACCCTGATCGGGCTGATGAACAGCCTGGGCCACGAGGGCAACTGGGCCGGCTTCCAGCTCTACCAGACCCCCGAGCCGACGACCCTGGCGCTGCTGGGCCTCGGCGGCCTGGCGCTCCTCCGCAGGCGCCGCAGATAGGGCACGCAGGCGAGCCGCTCGGGGGCAGCCGAGCGGCGGCCCCTGCGGCCACGGGCATGTTGCCAGCCGGCAACATGCCGTAAGCGCTTATGTCGCATCAGGTTAGGTGCGTGTTACCGTGCGCATGCGTCCGGGAATGTTGACACTTGTCAACATTCCCTGCCAGGCTCTTGCGCCGCCCGCGCGGGCAGGCCGGCGGCCGCGGCCCCTAACCTCTTGCCAACCCGTCGGTTCCAGCAAATTGGCGCGATTGCCCTCCCCCCCGCAGCGGCCGGCACGCCGTTTGCTGCATACAACTATAGCGAGTACGGACTGTCCTGAGGGGCTTTCGGGCGGTCACGCTCGGACCGTCACGGCCCGCACCGTCGCCCGCTCCCCCTCATACGACGCCGCAAGCTCACTCGGAGGCGAAAGCCATGCGTACGGCGATGCGTCTATGGCTCGTGGCATTGCTCAGCATCGGGCTGATGGCCGCGGCGGCCCAGGCCGGCGTGGTGAACCAGTGGAGCCTCGAGGAGGGGCCTGCCGGCCCGAACGCCATCGACTCCGTCGGCGGTCAGGACGCCGAGCTTCAGCCCACCGGCAACCCACCCGTCTGGGTCACCGATGCCGCGCCGGCCCCGTCCGGCTCCAACTGGTCCCTCCTGTTCGACGGCAACAACGACTTGGCGAACGCCCTGGGCTACAAGGGCATCACCGGCACCGACCCCCGCTCGATGAGCGCCTGGATCAAGACCACCGCCGTGGACAACGAGCCCATCATCTCCTGGGGCCAGAACAGCGGCGGGAAGAAGTGGACCTTCCGCGTCCAGGACGACAACGGCCCCGTCGGCGCCATCCGCATCGAGGTCAACGGCGGCTACCACGTGGGCACCACGGACGTGGCCGACGGCCTGTGGCACCACACGGCCGTGACCTGGGCGGACGACGGCAGCCCGAACGTCAATGACTCCCGCCTGTGGGTGGACGGGCAGCTCGAGGGCCGCGGCGCCGTGCAGGGCAAGGCGATCAACACCGCGAGCAACGCCAACGTCCGCATCGGCCGCGGGGTCATGAGCGGCCGCTTCTTCGACGGCAACATCGACGAGGTGCGGATCTACGACGAGGCCGTGGACCGCAGCACCATCCGCGCCCTCGCCGGCCTCGCGCCCGACCCCTACTTCGAGACGGTGAAGGCCGCCGCCCCCGTCGGCTACTGGCGCCTGGGCGAGCCCTCCGGGAACAGGGCGTTCAACGAGGGGTCCCTCGGCTCGGCGGCCGACGGTGCCTACAACGGCGACACCATCCTCGGCGAGCCCGGCGGCGCCCCGGGGTCCACCACCCCGGGGACCGAGAACACCTCGGTCACGTTCGACGGCGCCGGCGACTACGTCCAGGCGACCGGCTACAAGGGCATCACCGGCACCGACCCCCGCACGGTGAGCGCGTGGATCAAGACCACGGACGACGGCAACGGCCCGATCGTCTCCTGGGGCCAGAATCAGGCCGGGAAGAAGTGGAACTTCCGGGTGCAGGACTCGAACGGGCCGGCGGGCACCATCCGCGTGGAAGTCAATGGCGGCTACCAGGTCGGCACCACGAACATCGCCGACGGCGAGTGGCACCATGTAGCTGCCACGTGGGAGGACGATGGGGTCAACACCAACGTCAACGACGTCCGCCTCTGGGTAGACGGCGCCCTGGAGGGTGTCGGCGCGAGCCAAGGTCAGGCGATCAACACGGCCAGCAACACCGACGTGCGCATCGGCCGCGGCATCCCGACAGGCAACTACTTCGATGGCGGGATCGACGAGGTGGCGATCTTCGACCGCGCCATGTCGCGCAGCGAGATCCGCGCGTTGGCCGGCGTCGCAGCGGACCCCTACTATGACGCCGTCCAGGCCAACAGCCCCATCGGCTACTGGCGCCTCGGCGAGCCCTCCGGCGGCAAGGCATTCAACGAGGGGTCGCTCGGTGCGGCGGTGGACGGGAGCTATCAGAACAACCCCACGCGAGGACAGCCCAGCCTGGTGCCCACCATCACCAACACGTCGGTCGCTTTCAACGGCACCAACCAGCGGGTCCACATCCCCGACCACGACGCCCTCAACTCCGGCGACGGCCCGTACCCCCAGCGAGCCATCGAGGCCTGGTTCATCGCCGACCAGCACGACACGACGACCAACCGCCGCGTCATCTACGAGGAGGGCGGCACCAGCAGCGGCTTCAACATGTACGTCCAGCGCGTCGCCAGCTCTGACACCTACTACCTGCGTTACGGCGCCTGGACCGACCTCACCGGCACCCAGCGCAACCACTTCCCCACCCGCGTCGAGATCGACCCGGGCGAGGCATACCACGGCGTGAGCGTCTACGACGCCGATACCGACACGTTCCTGCTCTACGTCAATGGCGCGCCGGTCAGCAGCAAGGTCAACACCAACGTTGAGCCCATCGACAAGCACGGCAGCGACGTCGCCATCGGCGCCAAGCGCGACGCCACCCGCTTCGACAGCGGCGGCTCGGGCAGCGGCGGGAACCGCTGGCTCGGCACCCTCGACGAGGTCGCCATCTACGACACAGCGGTCGATCTCAAGAGCATCCAGACCCACTACGTCACCGGCATCGGCAACCCCATGGTCGCCCTCGGCCTGAGGCCCAAGGCCGCCCTCGGCGTCCTCCTCAACTACGACGCCACCTTCGACACCGACGGCAACGGCGTCTGGGAGGACACCATCGGCACCCGGCCCGGCAAGGACGGCAACAAGGCCAAGCCCAACCAGTTCGACTTC
>CAZDNN010000287.1:0-2631 GCA_964506385.1 uncultured Planctomycetota bacterium | reverse complement strand
ATCGCCCTGTTCCGCATCTACGGCACGGCCCTCGGCGCCGGCGATGTATGGTCGAACTTCGATTCGCTCCAGCCCGAGCCGACCACCCTCGCGCTGCTCGGCCTCGGCGCCCTCGCGCTGCTCCGCCGCCGGCACCGCAAGTAGAGACCCCCGCTCGTCGCGATGCTCCAGCGTCGCGGACGACCTGCCATCCCTCCCGCGGGCCCCCGAGCCTGCGGGAGGGTCTTCTCATGGCCCTGGGAGGGCGACGCTCCCGCCGAGCTGCTGGCGGCGAGACCTGGTGGGAAATGCGGGCCAGGGTCGCTGGAACGCCACCCGCGACGCCACGTGTCCCATGTTGATTTGGCGTCTTGGGATGTTGCGGATGGGCAGCATGGCGCGCGAGCCCATAAGTCTTTGCCACGTATGGTTTAACGGTGATGAAAGGGGTGGGGGGGCGTCCGGCATGTTGACGGTTGTCAACATGCCGGGCGCCGGGGTGCCCGGAGTCAGGGAAAAAATAATCGCATAAAGCCAGGAATTTCCTTAAGTTGCGGTTTTTCGGCTGGAGGGCCTCATGTGGCGCGGCGTTTGCATGCGATCGCAAGATGCGGTGGGCAGAGGGTAGGCGTTCGTCTGGTACCGCGGACACGCCTGCTCCACAAGCCGTAGTCTGGGCAGCAGATAGGGAGATTGCCTATTGATCTGAGCGACGCGCTCTGGTAAGGTCAGAGCATCTCTCCGAGCCTCGGACGGCCAGGCGCGACGGGCCGTCGTCCGTGAGCCTGATTCCTGTGGCTGTTGACGGGCGATGGTGCTGCCGGCGGTCGTCCCCCGTGACGGGGGGCGTGGAGCGATGGCTGTGTCCTGCCGACGACGTGGCTTCTCCCTGACTGAGTTGCTGGTGGCCATCGGCGCCATCGGTGTCCTCGCGGGCATGCTGATGCCCGTGATGGGCGTGGTGCGCGAGACGGCGCGCCGCACCCGCTGCATGGGCAACCTCCGCCAGTTCGGCCTCGCCACGGAGGTCTACCGCGAGGACAACCGCGACTGGTACCCGGCCGTGTGGACCGGCAGCAGCCGGTGGATGGACGCCCTGAAGGACTATGTCCAGGAACCCGAGGTCTTCGATTGTCCGTCCAGCGAGCACATCCTGAACCCGTGGGATCCGGACCTGGTGCTGGCCTACGGGATGAACGTCTACAACTTCGGCGGGCGCTGCCTGTGGTATGGCATCCAGGCCGACCAGGTCGAGGTGCCCTCGCGAACCATCCTGCTGGCCGACGCCATCGACGGGAAGTACTACGTCGGCAGCGGCGTGCGGTGGCGCGAGCCGGTGCAGCACGTGGCCTACCGCCACTGCGACCGGTTCGTGGCAGGCTTCTTCGACGGCCACGCCGAGCATCTCAAGCACACCACCAAGGACCTCTGGGCGCTGGGCAAGAGCGGCTACTGAGCTGGCTCCCCGCCTCCCGCGCCCTGCGGCCCTTCCACCCCGATGAACGGACAGGGCGGGCCCCTCGGCCCGCCCGACGCATGCCAAGGAGGACATGTCCATGCGCGCCGCGCGTCCCTGCCTGCTCGCACTGACCCTCGCTCTCGCCGCCTCGGCCATCGCCGGCTACCAGTTCGAGGGCTACGACCTCCAGGTGATCCAGGAGGGCTACGGCCTGACGAACACCGATGTGCACGTCGCGAGAGGCGGGCTGTTCACCTCGTCGTGGGCCGGGTTGACCGACGATGATGTCGTCGCGCCTGACTTCTCGTTCCCCCTGCCCAGCGGCACCGGCGTCAGCTACGCGCGGCTCAGCATCGGCTGGTGGGGCGGCGCCGCCGACTACCCCACGACCGCTGACGTCACCGTCAACGGCAACGCGCTTCCACGCCTCGACTTCGGCGGCGACGGCTGGACGGGCGACGTGGGCGAGCTCTACGGCGAGGAGGACACCAATCCCACCTACGACCCCAACGCCGCGAGCGTCTACGGCGCCGGCCACGGCATGTGGACGACCTGCTTCGACGTCACCGACGAGGTCGAGCTCGGCACGACGAACCAGGTGACCCTCGACCTGCCGTTCCACCAGATCGAGGACTTCGACGGCCGCTGCTACCATTGGGAGCTCGTGGTGGTCTACGAGACGCCGACCGACTTCGCACTGAGCTACCAGATCGCCGAGGGCTACGACAGCCTGCGGTCCTCCGACGCCCAGATGCTCGAAGGCACCGTGGACTTCAGCGGCGTGACCCTCACCGAGCCCTACACCGCCGAGCTCTTGCTCGCCTACACCCACGGCACCCTCGCCCAGCTCGACTGGGCCGAGTTCAGCGGCGTCCAGCTTGACGGCAACGACGTCGCCGACGCCTCCGAGCCCAGCATCTTCATCGACCCGGACGTCCACCCCAACCGAAGCTTCTTCGACTTCCTCACCTTCGACGTCTCCGACGCCATCGACGAGTCGGGCAACCCGCTCCACTACTACACGGTGACGGATGGTGGGGAGTGGGTCCTCAACCTCGCCTCCGCCGTCCTCATCACCCGGGAAGCGGTCGAGGGGGGGGACATCATCCCCGAGCCGGCGACGCTGGCCCTGCTCGGCCTCGGCCTCCTCGCCCTCCGGCGTCGGACCCACCGCCACTCGGGCCAGCGCTAGC
>CAZDNN010000286.1:0-8203 GCA_964506385.1 uncultured Planctomycetota bacterium | reverse complement strand
ACGTTCACAGGCGAGAGCGTGTATCGACAGGCGGACAACGTGCCCGTAGACTGGCGACGGTCGGCAGGCATCCTCGCGGCCCGCGCGACTAGGAGGCCCGATGATGAGCAGCATCGGTCATGAGGCGGAGAGCGCCACCTCCACGGTACAAGGACTGGGCGTGGCATTCGATGGAAGCCATGCGCTGGCAGCACGGAGCCCCGCTGCCATTCCGGCTGAGGACGAAAGGAGCAACGGCTGGCCCGGGGCCGTCTCGCTCGAGGCCCACCGGAGGATCGTGTACGGCATAGCCGTGTCCGCGGTTGCGCATGACCTTAACAACCTGCTGACCGTGGTGCTCGGCCACGCCGAGATGGCCGCCGCGCAGCTCGACGCGACGAGCGGGCCAGGCCTCTCGATCTCTGAGATCATAGAATCTTCGGAGACAGCAGCAACCCTGACAGGAGACCTGCTGTGCGCCGGGCGACGCGCGGGCGGCCAACCCGCCGTCGTCGATGTGGGAGGCCTCCTTCGGCAGACAGCCGCCCTCGCCCGGCCAATCATCCCTCGAACGGCCAGGATCGACGTGAGGGCGCCGGAGGGCCTATGGCCTGTCGAGGTCATCAAGGCCGATCTCCAGCAGGCCGTGATCGCCTTGCTCACCAATGCCAGTGACGCCATGGCCGGCCGCGGCACGATCGCACTCCTTGCGGAGAACACGCTGGTCAGCGACTCCTGCACCGGCGTGGCCGGGGCTCGCCCCGGCCGCCACGTGTGCATCACGGTTGCCGACACGGGCACCGGCATGACAGAGGAGATGCAGCGCCGCGCCTTCGAGCCCTTCTTCAGCACCAAGTCACCCCGAGGCCACTGTGGCCTCGGCCTGACCGCCGTCCGCATCGTGGCTCGGAAGAGCCACGGCTGGGCGACCCTCACCAGCGAGCGGGGGGGCGGAACTGTCGCCAAGGTATACCTGCCGGCTTACAGGTGAGGGCGGAGCGCAGGCCGTACGGGTGCCATCTCCACCGCGCTCAGCGACAGCGCCGAAGGGCACCCCAACGGGGGGCGCCCGCTATGGAAGGCGCGCCACAATCGGCCGATGATGCCCGGCCGCCACCCCACCCCAAGCGCCCGTAACCCCTTGTCACGATGTCACTTCCCTCTCCCGCGGAGTTTCTGCGGCCGCATGGCACGGCAATTGCTCTAGCCTAAGGGCGTCGGCTATCACGGAGGAAGGGCAACTGCTGTACCATGGAAACAGGGCAGAACGCAACCTCTGGGTTTCCCCTGGGCGTTGGCTCGGCTGGCCCAGCGCTCACGTCGCAGGCGCTGGGGGGGGCGCGGGCCCGGGCGCGGGTGCTCGTGGTGGACGACGAGCGGCCTGTGGTGGATCTGCTCTCGGACTGCCTGGCGATCGCCGGCTACGAGCGCGTGGGGGTGACAAGCCCGACGGAGGCCCTCGAGCTGTTGCGGTCAGAGAGCTTCGACGCGATGCTCTGCGACCTCATGATGCCAGGAATGACCGGCGTCGAGCTGATGGTGAAGGCGCGCCTCGAGGCCCCCGACATGGCGATCATCGTCATCACCGCCGTCAGCGATGTCGATGCCGCGGTCCGAGCCATGCGCATGGGGGCGTACGACTACCTCGAGAAGCCCGTATCCCCGGGCGACGTAGCCCTGCGCGTCGCCTCCGCTCTCGAGGCACGGCGCAACATCCTGGAATCCCGCCGCGCGCAGGAGCGTCTCTCCAGGAACTACGAGCACCTCCAGGAACTCTCCGCCGTCAAGGACAACCTGGTCCACATGCTCGTGCACGACCTCAAGACCCCGCTGAGCAGCGCGATGGGCTACATGGAACTCCTCGAATCCAGGGACGAGGGCTCTTTCTCCGAGCGCCAGCTCCGCTACCTCCAACAGGCCCATGGGAGCTGCCGGGATGTGCTCCGCATGACCACGACCATGCTCGATCTCGCCCGCCTCGAGCACGGCGCTCTCGAGCTCCGGCGCTCGCCTACGGACCTGCACGCGCTGCTGCGCGACGCCATCGCCGAGATCGAGCCGCTCCTGCTCTCGTTCGGTAGCCGGGCCACGCTCGACTGCGCGCCGGCAACGCCGCAGGCGCTGTGCGACGCGGAGATCGTGCATCGCATCGTGGCCAATCTGCTCTCCAATGCCTCGAAGCACTCGCCACCGGGCAGCACGGTGCGGGTGAGCGCCCGGCCCGCTGCCGATGGGCTCATCGTCGTCTCGGTGGCGGACGAGGGGGAGGGCATCGCGCCGGCCGACCAGGCGCGCATCTTCAATAAGTTCCAGCAACTCGAAGCCGGCGCGGCCGCGGGCGGCGCCGGCATCGGCCTGGCCTTCTGCAAGTTGGCTGTCGAGGCCCACGGCGGCTCGATCTGGGTGGAGAGCCAGCCGGGAAAGGGTGCCACGTTCCGATTCTCCCTGCCCATTGCCACGGCTAGTACAGGAGATATGGAATGAAGACTGTCCTGGTGGTGGACGACGAGCCGCGCCTGCGCCTCCTCTACCGCGATGCCCTCGAGGACGAGGGCTACGCAGTGGCCGAAGCCGGCAGCGGGGACGCGGCGATGGAGGTGCTGAGCCGCCAGGCCGTGGACCTCATCATCCTCGATATCCGGATGAAGGGTACCCACGGCCTCGAGCTGCTCCCGACGCTCCACACCTCGTACGCGCGCATCCCCGTCATCATCTGCTCAGGCGTCGACTCCCTGTTCGGCCACTACGCCATCTGGGAAGCTGGCGAGCAGGTCGTCGGGATGTTCAGGAAGCCCGTCAACCTTGCCGAGCTCATAGACTGCGTGGACCGCGCGCTCGGGGCCCCATCGCCATCGGCCGCGCCGTGACCTCTGGCGCGACGCCACGCCACACCCTAGGAGACCCCATCCGATGGCCACCGAGACGCGCCGAGTGCTCATCGTCGAAGACGAGGAACCCATCCGCAGCCTGCTGGCCTCGGCACTGGGCGCCGCCGGCTACGAGGTATGTGGCGCGCCCAACGCGCAGACCGCGCTGTCGCTGAGCCGTGCCCAGACCTTCGACGCCGCCATCATCGACATCAAGATGCCGGGCATGGACGGCATCGAGCTCTCGCGCGGCCTCAGGGCGCTCGACAGCGACCTCCCCGTGATCATCATCACCGCGCACGCCGACGTCGGCACGGCCCGCGACGCCATCCGGATGGGGGCCTACGACTACATCGCAAAGCCCTTCGACCTCGACGACGTGCTGCTCAGTGTCGCCCGGGCCGCCGAGCGCCGGACCCTCCTGCATGAGAACCGCGCGCATCAGCGCGACCTCGAGGCCAAGGTCGAGGAGCGCACCCGCCAGCTCTGGGATGCTATGCGGCGCCTCGAAGGCTCGTTCGCCGAAGTGCAGCAGGCGCATCTCGAATCCATCTTCATCCTCTCGCGGGTCACCGAGCTCAATGACGAGTACACTGGCAACCACATCCGCCGGGTCAGCAGCTACTGCGAGGCGGTGGCGAAGGCACTGGGATGCAGCGCCGAGTTCGTCGAGCAGATCACCTACTCGAGCCCCATGCACGACATTGGCAAGATCTCCGTGCCCTCGGACATCCTCGGCAAGCCAGGAAAGCTCACCCCCGACGAGTTCGAGATCATCAAGCAGCATACAGTCAACGGCGCCAGGATCCTCGACGGCATCCCGTTCCTCACCATGGCCCGCGAGATCGCGATGTACCACCACGAGCGCTACGACGGCACGGGTTACCCCACCGGCCTGTCCGGCGACGCGATCCCGCTCTCAGGCCGCATCGTCGCCGTCGCCGACGTCTTCGACGCGCTCATCTCGCGGCGGCCGTACAAGGAGCCCTACTCGTTCGAGGAGTCCATCAACATCATGTCGACCGAGGCCGGCAAGCACTTCGACCCACAGGTCCTCGGCGTCTTCCTCGGCCTCTCGGACAAGATCTTCGACATCGCCGAACGCCTCGCAGATGTGGACGGGGAGGCCGGTGAAGCGGGAGAGCCAGTCGCGGCCGCGTCAGCGGCCGGGCAGGCGGGTGGCTGACGCACGCTGTGCTGGCAGCCGCCAGCGTTGGTGCTGTGGATGGAAGGCAAGGCTCGCGCCGAGCCGCCTGGATCGCGCCGTGCGAGGGGCCTACGGCTCCGGCTCTTCCGCCCCGGGCGCCCCCTTCTTCTTGGGCACATCAGGCTTCTCGCCCTTCGCGGCCTGGGCGAGGAGCTTGTCGGCTTTGGGCACGCAGTCGGACTTGGGGAACTTGCGGGCGAGCTCGTCGCGGTAGTAGCGGGCGCGCTCGGCGTTGCCGAGCTTGAGATGGCATTCCATCACCTTCAGCATCGACGCGGCGCGCCAGGTGTCGTAGGCGTAGGTGATCTCGA
This sequence comes from uncultured Planctomycetota bacterium, assembly GCA_964506385.1. GTDB lineage: Bacteria > Planctomycetota > PUPC01 > DSUN01 > DSUN01 > CAZDNN01. Next base: position 3,839 of record CAZDNN010000286.1, on the reverse strand, counting down.
CGGCCAGGAGCTTGGCGATGGCTTCCTTGTAGTTGCCCTGGAGGAACTCGATCTCGCCCAGCCCGTACTGCGCCCGCGCTGCCAGCTCCGTCTTGGTCGCGGCGATGACCTTGGCGAAGGCCTCCTCGGCGTCCTTGTAGGCGCCCAGATGTTGTGACGCGAGGCCGACGCCGTAGGTCGCGTCCAGATGCAGCTTTCCCTGGGGGAACTCCTCGATCGCGGTCTGGTAGGTCTTGAGGGCGTCGGCCCACTTGCCGAGGGCCTGCTGGCTCTGGCCGATCTGGATGAGAGACCGCTCCCTGTAGTCCGGTGAGGGCTTGGCGGCGAGGGCCTTGCGGAAGCGGGCGATGGCGTCGCGGTGCTTGTCCTGCTTCTGGAGGATGAGGCCGGCGAGGTAGTGGGCTTCGGCGGTGAACTCGCTGTCGGGGCAGCGGTCGATGAGCTGGTCGAAGGCGGCGGCGGCCTCGTTGAGCTTGTCGGCGTGGTAGTGGCTCCAGGCGAGCTTGTATAGGGCCTTGGCCAGCTCCTCGCCCTTGGCGGCGCTCGCGCTCTGGCCGTAGTGTGCGGCGGCCTCGGCGTAGCGCTTGGCTTCGTAGGCGTGCTCGCCGAGCAGGAAGTGGGCACTGGGCAGCAGCTCGCTCTTGGGGTACTCGTCGAGCAGGCGCTGGAGGGCGGTGGACATGGGCTCGGCTTGCTTGCGCGCGCGGTGGGTCCAGGCGAGGTCGTAGAGGGCGTCGTCGGCGAACTCGCTCTTGGGGTAGTCCGCAACGAAGGCCGTCAGCGCAGCTTCGGCCTCGGCGTGCTTCCCTGCGCTGTAGAGCGCGCTGGCCGCGCGGTAGGCGGCCTCGACGTGGAGCGTGTGCTTCGGGTAGTCGCGGGTCAGGCGGGCGTAGAGCGCGCTCGCCTCGATGTGCTTGCTCTGGCGCGAGCGGATATCGGCCGCTGTGAACAAGGCTCTGGGCGCCAGCTCGTGCTTGGGGTGCTTGTCGGCGAGGGCGACGAAGGCGGCGACGGCCTCGTCGAGCTTGCCGCTGCGGCGGAGGGTCCAGCCCAGGCCGTCGCGGGCGCGGGGCGCGAGCTCGTGGTCGGCGTGGTCGGTGAGGAATGCCTCGAAGGACTTCTGCGCGGCGTCGTATGCCTTGGTTTCGAGCTGGCACTCGCCGAGGTGGAACAGGGCGTCGGGGGCGCTGGCGTGCTTGGGGTGCTTGTCGAGGAATGCCTGGAGGACGGGGATGGCCTCGGCGAATTGCTTGCGGTTGTAGTGGAGCAGGCCGAGGTCGAGGCGCGCGATGGCCGCGTAGTCGCTGTCGGGGTAGGTCTCGAAGCATTTCGTGTAAAGGGCGACCGCCTGGTCGGGCTGCTTCTGCTCGTCGGCGATGCGGGCCTGGAGACAGAGGGCCTCGGACGCCAGGTCGCTCTTGGGGTGCTCGGCGGCGAGCTTGGCGAAGGTCTTGGCGGCGTCGTCCAGCTCCTTGAGGTTGCGGTGGCACCAGGCGAGGCGGTAGAGGGTCCAGTCGGCTTTATCCGGCGGCGGACCGAGTTCCAGGAGCCGCTGGAAGGTGGCCTTGGCCTCGGCGAATCGCCTGGCGCCGAACTGGAAGTCGCCGAGGGCGAAAAGGGTGGTCTTGTAGAGCGGGTGGTCGGGCTTGTAGGTCTTGAGGAAGCGCTGGGCGGCCTCGATGGCGGCGTCGAGCTGGCCCTCGTCGCGTCGGCAGAGGGCGAGGGCGCTGAGCGCATCGGCGGCGACCGCCGCCTGCGGGTACTTCTCGACTACGGCAGTGTAGGCCGCGGCGGCCTCGTCGTATTGCTTCGCGGCAAAGTGGGCCTCGGCGAGGCTGAAGGTCACCCGAGGGACGCTGTCCTTGAGGCTATCGGCCTCGAGGGACGCCTTGAAGGCGGCGACGGCCTCCTGGGGCTTGCCGAGCTTGAGCAGGCAGTGGCCTCGGGCGTAGGCGGCGCGATCAGCGAGGGGCGTCTTCGGCGCCGTCGCGATCACCCGGTCGAAGGCCGCGAGCGCCGCGGTGTAGTCCTCGGCGTAGAAGAGGCTGTTGCCCCCGTCGTAGACCGCGCGGGGCTTCTCGGGGCTCTTGGGGAAGCGCTCGGGGAGCGAGAGGAAGGTCTTCGCCGCCTTGGCATACTGTCCCTGCTCGAACTGGGCGCGGCCGATGCCCAGCAGCGCGTCGTCCGCGTAGTCGCCCGGGAACGCGTCGATCGTCTTCTGGAACGCCGCGACGGCCTGGTCGTAGGCCTTCGCCTCCAGGCGCGCCTCGCCGACCTTATACTGCGATTCTGCCGCGACCTCGGACTTCGGGAACTTCGCGACCACCGTGGCGAAGGCCTCGGCGGCCGCGTCATACGCCTTGAGCTGAAGGTGTGCCCAGCCGAGCGAGTAGTAGATGTGGGGGGCCAGCTTGTAGTCGGGATAGCCCTCGGCGAGCTTCGCGTAGGCCGCTGCGGCGTCCTTGTGGCGGCCGATCTTGTAGAGCGCCTCCGCAGCGCGGTGCAGCGCGCCGGGCGCCGAGGCATACTTCGGGTGCTTCTCGACCAGCTCGAGGAGCGCAGCGGCGCCCTCGGCATCCTTGCTCTGCTTGAGGCGGGCCAGCCCCAGCAGATGGAGGGCCTTCGGCTCCACCTCGGCCTTCGCATGGGTCTCGAGCAGGCCGACGAGGACGGTCTCGGCGTCGGCGAAGCGCTCCTGGGCGTTCAGGCACCACGCCTTGCGGTAGAGGGCGAGCGGGGCCTGCGCGAAGTCGGGGTCGGCCTTCAGCACGCGGTCGTACGTCTCGACGGCCAGGTCGTACTCCTTGCGGGCCATGTAGCCGTTGGCGAGGTTGAACAGGGAGTCGGCCTCGCCCGCCTGGATGGCGGCGGCGACGGCCAGGGCCAGGAGCGCAGTTCGCGCTTTCGCTGCCATGGACCCTCCTTTCGCGTGCGTGGTCTTGGGCCTCGACCACTTTAGCACGAGGATCGGGGCGATGCAACTGGCCGGCTCGGTCGCCTTCCGTGCTTTTACCACTGCTTACGTTTCGCGCGCGAAGTTTACCGCCGCCGCAGCGCCCTGCCGCTTCGGCAGATGCTTGCGGAGGAAGGGGAGGCGACCTATAATCCGCGCCCAGGAGGAACGGCCATGACCCTGCCCGTGGGGAAACTGCCGGCGGAGCTGCTCGCGAGGCTGCTGCGTCTGTGCCCCGACGACCCGCGGGTGCTCGTCGGGCCGGGCATCGGCCAGGATGCCGCGGCGTTGGACTTCGGCGGCCAGGTGGTGGTGGCGAAGACGGACCCCATCACCTTCGCCGCCGACCGCATCGGCTGGTACGCGGTGAACGTCAACGCGAACGACGTGGCGTGTCTGGGTGCGACGCCGCGCTTCTTCCTCGCCACCGTGCTGCTGCCCGAGGGCGGGGCCGATGCGGCGATGGCCGAGGGCATTTTCCAGGACATCGCGCGGTCCTGCCGAGCGCTTGGCGTGACGCTCTGCGGCGGCCACACCGAGATCACCTACGGCCTCGATCGCCCCATCGTCGTCGGCCAGATGCTCGGCGAGGTCGCTCGCGACCGGCTCGTCTCGAACGATCGCAGCGAGGTGGGCGACGAGGTCATCCTGACGAAGGGCATCGCCATCGAGGGCACGTCCATCATCGCTCGTGAGAAGGGGGAGGAGCTGGCGGACGCGCTCGACGCGGCTCTGCTCGAGCGTGCGCGGGGCTTCCTCGACGAGCCGGGCATCAGCGTCGTGGCCGACGCGCTGGCCATGTGCGACGCTGTCCGGCCCCGCGCGCTGCACGACCCGACCGAGGGGGGCCTCGGCACGGGCCTCCACGAGCTGGCCGATGCCGCGG
>CAZDNN010000285.1:0-8211 GCA_964506385.1 uncultured Planctomycetota bacterium | reverse complement strand
CCGACGGCCTTCCCGCCATCGGGGCGGGTCATCCGCTCGGGGGCCGGCTCCCGCTCTGGGCACGGCCGTCCCACGGCTCTCATAGGACCCATAGGTCGTATAGGTCGTATAGGTCCTATTCATGCGCTCGCCGGCCCGCCCGTCACCCCAGCCGTCTCGCGATGGGAGAAGGAGTCGGGATCTGCATTGCGGAGTTCTAGAACTCCGCACTCGCCTGGGAGGGCGAGGCTCCCGCCGAGCCGACCCCCGACGGCCTTCCCGCCATCGGGGCGGGTCATCCGCTCGGGGGCCGGCTCCCGCTGGGCACGGCCGTCCCACGGCTCTCATAGGACCTATAGGTCGTATAGGTCCTATAGGCGGGCCGGGGGCCTCTGCGAGGGCCGGTGGCTTTGCCCCCCGCGGCTCTTCACTGCCGATTGCCGACGTCTTTCTCTGCGAGCACCGCCCACCGACCACCGCTCTGATAACGACAAGGAGCCTTCGATGAAGCATCTCGCCTTCGCCGCACTGGCGTCCCTCATCGTGATGGCCGCCGCCGGCTGCGCGCCGCAGATATACCGCCGCAACGCCGTCGTCGTCGAGGTCCTGCGTGCCGAGCCGTCCGAACATCGCTCCCAGGCCTGCGAGAGCGTGTGGCCCGAGACGCTCGGCACCATCGGCAGCCTCCTCTCGGCGGTGCTCAACCGCAACTGCACGCTCTGCCAGGCGATCGGCGTGGTGCGGGAGGCGGGGCTCATCGGAGGCTCGGTGACGAGCGACCTCATCCGGCAGGCGGCCAACGCCAACATCCGCGCCCACCGCATCGTCGTGCCCGTGCCCGACGGTGGCGGCCCCTACACCGTCGAAACCACACACGCGCCCGACGGCTCTGTGACGACCCGCATCGCACCGTCGCGCCACGCCGGCGGAGCCGGCCCCCCCGCACAACCGCCAGGCTGAGGCCCGGGAAGCCAGCGCCGCTGCGAGGGGCCTCTGCGAGGGCCGGCAGGCTTGCCCCACGCGGCGCTTCACTGCCGACGCCCTTCCTCCCCGAGCAACGGGCCTTTCGATCGCTATACGCCACTTCCCTTCGAGGAGATGTCTGTGATGGCCAGCTACAACTTCTTCGGCGCGACGGCCGACGACGTGCTGCGCCGCCTGCCAGGCGACATGGCGGGGACGAGCCACAGCGCCGTCGAGGCCGCGATGGCCGATGCCGAGACCCGCGTCGAGGCCGCACTGCCCGACCGCTACCGCCGGCTGCTGAGCCGCGTGGAGGGCGAGGTGGCCGTCGCCGAGGCGACCGAGGGCCAGCTCTCCGCCGCCCTCGCGCTGCCCGCCGCCAGCAATCTCGTCCTCTACGCCGACTACACGGGGCTCTATGCCGACCGCAAGGCCGCCGACGCGATGGACGCCTCGGCCTACGCGCTCGGCGAGGGGGGCGGCACGGTGACCTTCTCGCCCGCCCTCAACGAGGGCACCCGCATCGTGGCCGACTACGATACGACACTCTCCGACGGCGTGCCCGCGCTGGCGTCGCTCGTCGCCCTGCTCGCGGCGGCGACGCTGGCGCGGCGGGCGTGCTACGGGCGGCCCGAGTGGGCAGAGTCCCTCGCCGCCGAGGCCGACGCACGTCTCGCCGCCCTCGCCGACGGCCGCACCGCCGTCCCCACATTCGACGCCATCGCCCTCTACGAGGACTGGGAACGCCCCGGCGCCGGCATCCGCATCGGGAGCCTCGAGCGCGCCTGACGAGGCCAGGGACCCAGGAGAGCGGTTCCGGGTGCCGGGTGCCGGGTGCCGGGTTCCGGGTTCCGGGTGCCGGGTTCCGGGTGCCGGGTGCCGGGTTCCGGGCCACCAAGGGACAGGCCTTCCGCCCCCGGAACCCGGAACCTGCAACCCGGAACCGCTGCCCCACGCATCACGCATTCACACAAGCAGGAGAGAAGCCTCATGCCAGCAACTCCGATCACCCACGCCCCGCCGCCGGCCGGCGACGAGCCCGACCCGCGGGAGATCTACGAGCGCATCGAGCGGCTGCGTCGGCGCATCGCCGCCATGGCCCGCTCCGCCGAAGCCGGCGACCGGCAGCTCCGCCGCCAGCGCGCCGCGGGGCGGAGGCCGTGAGGAGATGCGTGATTCGTGATGCGTGATGCGTGATGCGTGACCAGAACCAGAGGAAGACGCGACGAGGGGCCTTCTCCGATCACGCATCACGAATCACGCATCACGCATCACGAATCACGCATCACGTCCCGCGCATCACGGACCTCACACCGGAGAGACCGACCGACGACCCCATACCACTCAAGGAGCCGCTCATGGCTACCGCGACCTTCAACGACGTGCGAATCGGCGACGCCGAGAACGGCGTGCTGGCGATCCGCTCGGGGAATATCGACCGTACGGTGCTCGTCGACGAGGTGCTCGGCCTCGACGGGGTGGTGACGCGCCACCGCGGCGGCGGACGCCAGAGCGTCGTGGTCGAGGCGTGGAAGCACTGCTCGACGACGGTCGAGCGCCTCGGCTACCTCGAAGGCCTCATCGCGGCTTTCGGCAGCGACAAGGCCACCCTCGCCTACACCGGCGACGGCGGCACGAAGGTCTGGAGCGACTGCCTCGCCGCCTCGGTCCGCGAGGACGAGTCGGCCGGCCCATACGTCAAGTTCACCATCGTCTTCGTGAGGAGTGCCCTGTAAGGGCACGGTTCCGGGTTCCTGGTTTCAGGTTCCGGGGGACCCGAAGGGCCGGTTCTCCGGCGCCCCGGAACCCGGAACCTGAAACCCGGAACCACCCCCCTACGCTAACCGCCCCAAGGATCTTCACCATGTCCCTTGTTCTCAAGCACAACGGCGCCGCCGTCGATCTCGCCGCCGCCCGCTGCGAGCTGGGGTCGCTGACCCGCTCGTTCCTGGGGCCGTGGACCCTGACGCTGCGGCGGGCCATCGCCTTCGACGAGCCGACCGACTGGCAGAACGAGGATGCCATCGCCCTCGAGCGCGACGGCACCGCTGTGTTCGAGGGCCGCATCAAGTCCTCCGAGCGCATCGCATCGCCCGACGGCGAGCACATCGCCTACACCTGCGTCGGCCTCCGCGAGGCCGCCGACGGCATCATCTTCCAGCACACCGTCGGCGGCAGCGACACGGCACGGGTCGTCTACAACTGCCCCGCCGAGGAGGAGCTCGAAGAGTACGGCTACGCCGTGAATCCTGGCGAGATGTGGACCGTCGGCGCCATCATCGCCGACATCCTCGACGCCACGGCCGCCGAGCTCGCCGGCATCATCGGCGACGGCTCGCCCGGCTCGGGCTACGTCGCCGCCGAGCTCGAAGCCCTGGCCGCCGTGCCCGGCAAGGTGGTCCTCAACGCGCTGAGCGTAGACGAGGCGCTCCTCGCCGTGCTCCACCACGCGCCCGACTTCGGCTACGTCATAGACCCGGCGAGCCACCAGGCGCGCTTCTTCGACTTCCGCACACTCGCCCCCACCGACGTCCCAGGCGTCGGCGAGGCCGTGCTGAGCCAGCAGCTCGACTTCTCGACCGCAGGCTGCTACTCCGCCTGCACCGTGCAGGGCACCTACGAGCTGATCGACGTCTTCGAGGAGCTCTCCCCAGCGTGGGACACCGAGCTCGAGGCGACCTGGACGCCGGGCCTGGCGTCGGAGGAGCCGGACACCTATGGCACGGTGTGGCGGCTGTGGGAGACGAGCGAGCCGGCGAGCGCCGGCGGCGCGGTGATGCCCCAGCGTTTCGTCGGCAATGGCGACATCATGGCCATCATCTCCCTCGGCCAGCTCGGCAAGCACATCATGGCCGCCACCCCCGCCCAGGTCGCCGACGACACCCACGTGCTGCTCACCACCCTCGCCCGACAGTGGGACAACGAGGCCGAGACCTACGTCCCCGCCACCGTCTACGCCCGATACACCTACCGCACCGAGCGGGTCAGCGGCCGATACCCCGCCACCGGCCACACCGGCACCGCGCACACCCGCCGCGGCCTCACCCGCGAGCTGTTCCTCATCGAGGAGGAGCGCGGCCGCAAGACCATCAAGGGCACCGTCTGGAAGGTCATCACGCCGACCCTCTTCCTCGTCCGCTTCGCCCTCTGCCTCCCCGGACAGCTCGCAGGCAAGGCCATCGAGTTCAACGGCGACGGCATCGCCCACACCATCCTCGGCAACGGCCGCAGCTTCATCTCACTCACCGAGGCGCCCGAGACCCCCGTCGCGAAGGACGACACCTGGGTCATCACCGTCCAGGACGACACGGTCAAGGAGTTCGACGGCGGCACCCTGAGCATCCTGGAGAAATACGCGAAGGAGACGGTCGAGCGGGTGATGGACGAGCGGTTCGTCGGCGACGTCCCGCTCGCCGGGCTCGACTGGTCGCTCGGCCTCGGGCAAAAAGTGAACTTCACGGGGACGAACGACCCGGAGTATGCGACCCTGGGCGCCACCGTCATCGCCGTCGAGCACGACCTCGCCCACGAGCAGACCGTCCTCTCCCTCACCAGCGACCGCGCCCTGGGCTCGACCGTCACGTGGGACGAGCTGGACCGCCAGCGCCGCCGCGACCGCGGCATCGCCGAGAACGAGCTCCAGATCCGACGACTCTGGCGCCACATCCGCAACCGCATGGCCGCCGATGGCCCCGACGGCGACGTCCACCACAAGGACGACCAAGGCCCCTACAGCGGCGACGGCACCTGGACCAACGTCGATGAGGAGACCAAGACCGTCGAGCACATCGGCCCTGGCCCCGTCGACGCCCAGTTCGGCGGCGGCGGCCAGTACATCGAGTGGATCCAGATCGACGCCCGCGGCCACATCGTAGATGCCGGCGTCGGCACCTTCTCGTGATGCGTGATGCGTGATCAGAGCGGCCCCGCGCGGTCCCTCCATAGGACGGATGGGGCCTCCAGGATCTGTGGGACTCGCGAGAGCGGGCCCTCCGCTCTGTCCGATAGGCCCCATAGGACTTATAGGTCCTATAGGTCGTATAGGTCCTATTGATGCGCTCGCCGGTCCGCCCCTCACCCCTGCCCGCCGAAGCGGGGCTTCGTCGCCCTCGCGAAGGCGGGAGCACCAGTCCCCATCCCTAGGGAGCTTCCGACGATGACCGACCTTCTCGACGACATCATCACCCGCCTCACCGCCCGCTTCGGCCCCCATGTCCTCGAAGCATCGGCAGCCGTCCACTGTGGCCGCGAGGTGGTGGCGCGGCAGCTCGGGCGGCTGCGCGGCTATCGGCTCGGCACCGTCGTCGAGATCGGCACGCGCCACGGGGTCATGGCCGCTGTGCTCGCGCGCCTCGCCCAGCGGGTCATCACCATCGACCTCCACTCCTCGCCCCTCGTCGCCGACGTCCTCGCCTGCGCGGGAGCCGGCAACGTCGTGCCCATCCGCGTCCACAGCGACGCCGCCAAGGCCGTGCTACTCGACGGCCTCGACTTCGATCTCGCCTTCATCGACGGCGACCACTCCGTCGAGGGTGCTGCGTGGGATTTCCTCCACACCCATCAGTGCGGGCGGCTGCTCTTCCACGACTACGCGGACCCAGGCTTCCACGGCGTCACCGACTTCGTCGATGGCCTCCCACGGGGCACCATCGTCCGCGACGCCCCCTTCGCCTGGTGGTTCGCCCCAGGCGTCGAGCCGTTCGATGGCCGCGAGCGCCCCGCGTCGCCGCTCGCCGGCACGCCGCTCTGCCACGGCCCATGCCACTGAACCTATCTGGAGAAGCGATGAACGACTCTCGTCCCGATGCTCCAGCGTCGGGACGCACGCCACGACGCTCCAGCGTCGGTGGGCGGCGTACGATCCCCGCATAGGAAGAGCCCAGAAGTCGTGCCGCGGCGCTTCTCCGAAGCCGTCCTCTTCCTTATGCCCGCGCCGGCGATGCCGCTTGGGATGCGGTCGGCATTGCGGAGTTCTAGAACTCCGCCTTTTGCTTCCACCCATCCACTCATCCATTCATCCACTCCGCCTCCGCCAGCAACCACGGGATTGCCATGAAGATCTGCCTCGTCACCCCCCTCGACCGCCGCGGCCCCTGGACGCGGCCGGGTCGAATAAGTCACGCAGCCAGCGGGATGGATGGAGGACTGGATGCGTGGATGGGTGGAGAAGAGGGGCAAGCAACCCACGGAGAGCCCAGAAGTCGTGCCGCGGCGCTTCTCCGAAGCCGTCCTCTTCCTTATGCCCGCGCCGGCGATGCCGCTTGGGATGCGGTCGGCATTGCGGAGTTCTAGAACTCCGCCTTTTGCTTCCACCCATCCACTCATCCATTCATCCACTCCGCCTCCGCCAGCAACCACGGGATTGCCATGAAGATCTGCCTCGTCACCCCCCTCGACCGCCGCGGCCCCTGGACGCGGCCGGAATATGGCGTCGGCTCCTGGCCGCTCGCGCTCGGCGGCGACCTGTGGCCCTACGACGCCGACCCCGCGCCGCTCGCCGACTACGACGTCCTCCTGCTCCACGTGGACTCGGCGCACTACGGCCACATCGCGGCGATCCTCGACCGGTTCCCGCCTTCGCGGGGGGACGAAGCCCCCGCTTCGGCGGGCGTAGGCGGCCCGGCCAAGCTCGTCGTCCTCATGCTGACCTGCGACGCCATGTTCATCGACCCACAGGGCTTCTTCCCCGGCTTCCAGACGCCGCTGAGCGAGCTGATGGACAGGGCGTCGCTCATCGTCTCGGAAACCGAGGAGATCGGCTTCTTCCAGGCCATGACCGCCACGCCCGTCGTGCATCTCCCGCTCCCTGTCCCGGTCGCGGCGATGCGTGCCGCCGCGCGGCCCTGGGAGGGCGAGGCTCCTGCCGAGCCGACTTCGCGGACCGTCTCCCGCTCCGACGTGCGGCTCGGCCGGAGCCTCGCCCCCCCCACCGACCCGCGAAATGGGACGGGAGACGATACCCGGGGCCGGCTCGGCAGGAGCCTCGCCCTCCCACCCGACACGCGACATGGGACGGGAGACGATACCCGGGGCTCAGCCACCAGGGCGACGCTCAACCCGGAGAGCCTGGGCGGCTGGGGCGGAGCGAGCCGTCGCGCCCGGGGCCTGCGTCATTGGGCGGACGAGGGGGAGGGATCGTACCGGTTTTGCGCAAAACCGGAACAGAGCACCTCCCCCGCGCCGCCTCCCGAGCAGCAGGACTCGGGGCTGGGAGCCCCGGGCGGTCCGCGTCTCCGCCCGTCGCGATGGGAGGGCGAGGCTCCCGCCGAGCCGACTTCGCGGACCGTCTCCCGCTCCGACACGCGGCCCGGCAGGAGCCTCGCCCTCCCACCCGACACGCGAAATGGGACGGGAGACGATCCCCGGGGCTCAGCCACCAGGGCGACGCTCAACCCGGAGAGCCTGGGCGGCTGGGGCGGAGCGAGCCGTCGCGCCCGGGGCCTGCGTCATTGGGCGGACGAGGGGGAGGGATCGTACCGGTTTTGCGCAAAACCGGAACAGAGCACCTCCCCCGCGCCGCCTCCCGAGCAGCAGGACTCGGGGCTGGGAGCCCCGGGCGGTCCGCGTCTCCGCCCGTCGCGATGGGAGGGCGAGGCTCCCGCCGAGCCGACTTCGCGGACCGTCTCCCGCTCCGACACGCGGCCCGGCAGGAGCCTCGCCCTCCCCACCGACACGCGAAATGGGACGGGAGACGATACCCGGGGCCGGCTCGGCAGGAGCCTCGCCCTCCCAGACGCGGCGGATGATGGGCCTGTGGTGTATCTGGGCGCGGGGTTCCGGGCGAAGAAGAACGGCGTGGCGACGGCGATGGCGTTCCGGCGGCTGCGCGAGGCGGTGCCTGGCGTGCGTGGCGTCGTCTTCGTCGAGGAGCCTGCGGCGGAGGCCGAGGCGTATCGCGCCTGGGGCGTCGAGGGCGTCGAGACGCGGCCCCTGTGCGAGCAGCAGGCGCTCTGGCCGCAGATCGCCGCGTGCGACCTGGCACTGCACCTTGACTACCGCCGCACCATCGGCCGCTTCAGTGGCGAGTGTGCCGCGCTCGGCATCCCCTGCATCAGCACGGCCGGCGCCACCATGCAGCGTGCCTGTTTCCCTGAGCTGATCGTCGAGCCCTGGGACGTCGAGCGTGGTGTCGTCCTGGCTCGTCGTCTTCTGACCGATCCCGTCTTCCGCCAGCGGCAGATCGCCCGCGCCGCCTGCAAGATCCAGCGCTACGGCCTCGCACCCATGGCCGCGCGCCTGCGCCGCCTCCTGCGCCGCATCGCCGGAGGT
>CAZDNN010000284.1:0-8249 GCA_964506385.1 uncultured Planctomycetota bacterium | reverse complement strand
ACTTCGACCCCGACGATCCCATCCAGGGCGGCTGGGCCTTCATCACCAAGCCCACCATCACGGGCAGGAAGACCGGCCGCCTCGGCAAGACCCGCGGCAGCCACCCCAGGGACAAGCTCTACTTCAAGCCCGGTGACTTTGCTGACTGGCCGCGCTCGCCTGAGCCCGAGATCCACATCTTCCCCGCCTGGGGCTGGGTCAACGCCATCCTCTCCGTCAAGGAGATCGACCTCGACGGCCGCGTGGTGCACGTGACGAACGCCAACTGCTCGCAGGAGCTGCGGCCGGGGAACCGCTATTTCGTCGAGAACGTCTTCGAGGCGCTCGACACGCCCGGCGAGTGGTTCCTCGACCGGGCCGAGGGCCGCCTCTACTACTGGCCGAGGACCCGCCGCTTCCCAAGGCAGGAGGCGGTGGCTCCCAGGCTTGACCGCATCATCGAGATCGCCGGTCAGAAAGCGCCCGACGAAACCGAGGAACTGAACGTGGGCGGCAAGACGGTGCGGGTCGCGGGCAAGCAGGTCGAAACGCGGTTCGCCGAGCACATCGTGATCCGCGGCTTCACCTTCCGCCACACCGCCTACTCGCTCGAGATGCCCTCGGTCTACTCGCCCGACGACGGCACGGTGCACCTGCGCTGGGCGCGGCACTGCGTGGTCGAGGGCTGTCGGTTCCTCGGCGTCGGCGGCTACGGCGTCCGCCTCTCCGACGAGTCGAGCCACAACCACATCCTGGGCAACACCGTCGAGGAGGCGGGGCAGGGCGGTGTGCTGCTCGTCGCCCCCGACACGGCGACCCAGCCGCGGGACAACACCATCGCGGGGAACCACATCCACCACTGCGGCCGCATCTGGAAGCACGTGGCCGGCGTCTATGTGACTACCGGCGGCGGCAACCGCATCGCCCACAACACCATCACCGACGTGCCCCGCTACGGCATCTCGCTGAAGACCTTCGCCATCGGCAGAGCCTCGCACAACAACGTCATCGAGTGGAACCGCCTCGAACGCACCAACCTCGAGACCAACGACACCGGCGCCATCGAGACCCTCGGTCGCGACCGCGAGGACTCGGGCAACATCATCCGCTACAACCTGATGCTCGACAGCGTCGGCCTCAAGACCACCGAGGCCGGCGAGTTCCTCAGCCCCTACTACACCTGGGGCATCTACCTCGACGACTACTCGAGCGGCACCACCTGCGTCGGCAACATCGTCGCCCGCACCTATCGCGGCGCCATCCACGTCCACCTCGGCCGCAACAACGTCTTTGAGAATAACATCCTCGTGGACGGCGACCAGCAGCAGCTCGAGTGCAACGGCGGCGACTTCATGGCCAGCAACCGCTTCGTCCGCAACATCGTGTTCTTTCGCCAGGGGAACCTGATTCGCTTCAACCGCTATCACGACCGCGTCCTCACCGCCTGCGACCACAACCTCTACTGGAAGGTCGGCGAGGGCCTGGAGTCAGCCGAAGGCCCCGTCACGCCCAAAGGCCCGCTCGCCGCGTGGCGCGAGGCGGGCTACGACCAGCACTCCGTCGTCGCCGACCCGCTCTTCGTCGATCCCGGCCGCGACGACTACCGGCTGAAGCCCGGCTCGCCCGCGCTCGCGCTCGGCTTCCAGCCCATCGACGTCTCGGGGATCGGGGTCGCGGGGTATCAGCGGCCCGAAGGGCTCCCCTGATCGTCAGTCGGGCAGGATGAGGAAGACGGGGGCGCCGCGGCCTGTGGCGAGGTAGTAGGCGGCGCCGATCAGGCTCGGGAGGAGCATCCCCAGCACGTCGCCGGCGATGAGCCCGAGCATCAGAGGCGTGAGGCCGCGGTAGAGCTTGTGCCCGCCGTAGCGGATCACCACCTTCTTGATCAGCCAGCCGATCAGGAACGACGGCCAGAACATGCTCCCCGGATAGCTCCAGAACGCGATGGCCAGCACGGGGTGCACCGGCCACCACGGCAGCCGCAGCCGCGCCCCGGCCAGCAGCAGCACCAGTGCCAGGCCCACCGCGAAGCCGATCAGCGACGGGGCCTCAGGCATGATGCTCCGCAGGCGGTCCATGCCGCTGGCCGTCTCGGCCTCCTCCAGGGCCCCCTGCGCCCGCAGCTTGTGCTTCAACTCGACGGTCTTGTCGAACGAGTAGCGGGGCACGGCCCCCGCGCCCCATGCGTCCCAGTGGTGTGTCCCCGCACCGTACTGGAACATCAGGGTGACGGGCACCGCGATCACCAGCGCCAGCACGACCGCAGCCCCGCACCACAGCGCCGTCCGCCCCACCTGCACCTTGCGGTCGCCCACCACCTTGAACGCGTTGACGACGAAGGGCATGAGCGACTCGCGGGGCACCACCATCAGGATGGTCGAGAACATGAACATCACGAGCGCCGTCCTCGGCCCCACGGCGCGCACGCCGAAGATGACGACGAGGAACGCACAGGGATACCACCGCGGCTCCATGAAGAACAGCCCTGTCTCAGCCAGGATCCGCGACATGACCACGAAGAGCGTGAAGGCGAGCGCCGTGTACAGCACCGCCAGTGGCCACGGGACACCCACGGCGACCATGTAGAGCGCGAAGACCGCCGCACAGAGCAGGAAGACCCGCGCGCCCCAGACGACCTCGGTGGTCACCGAGTCCGTCACCTTCAGCCCGAAAGCCCTGCGGAGGACGCTCGCGTAGAAGCGACGGCCCGTGTAGAGGAGCATGATCAGGAAGCCGGAGTAGGCGCCGATGTGGAACGTCTGTTGCGGGCTGCCCGAGTATAGCCCCCTGCCACTGATGTTGATGCCGTAGTGCTGGAGGACGCCGCGGACGTAGGTCGAGACGGGCGCGGCGATGCCGATGGCCAGCGCCGCGTCCGACGCGACGAAGAAGGCGAGGCCCACCGCCACGAAGTAGATGCGCACCGTGAAGATGGCCCACCGCGCCACGGGCCCGCTCATGGCAGGGACCAGCACCTGGAGGGACGAGAAGTCGAAGCGGGTCGGGAAGCTGACGAAGTAGCGGGGCCACCACGTGTGGGCGTAGTTAAGCAGGTGGATCGCCAGCACGATGGCGGCCGTGACCTGGAACATGCGGCTGCGCAGCACGCTGCTCCGCATCTCACCGTCGCCGGGGAGCAGCGCCAGGGCGAAGCGGCCGACCGGGTAGGGGAGCTGCTCGTGCTCGCTCCATTGCTTGTGCACGACCACCGCCAGCCCCAGCACCCCCGCCGACATCACGAGCACCAGCGGAAGCCAGAAGGCCAGCGGCCGCACCCACGCCGACCACGGCACGCGCTGGGGCCCGACGGGCCGCCGCTGGCGCTCCATCCCGAACATGAAGCTGTGCAGCTCCTCACTCCGCCGGCGGGTGATGCTGCGGAGGTCGCGCGGCCACGCCGAGTCGATCAGGTGGCGATTGAGCCACCTGATGTCGCTCGTCTTCAGGTGGTGGATGCTCGTCGGCCGGCGCCACTCTCCCGGCGGCAGCTCCCTGCCCTCGGCCGCCGCCGCGAGCCGGGCCTCGCGCTTGAGCAGCTTTGTCGCCTCGGCAGGCAGCGTCAGGCTCGCGAATGCCTCGGCGTCGTACAGCTCGCGCCTGCCCAGAAGGCTGTTGAGGGCATCGGCGACGACGCCTTCGGCGCCCGTCGGCTGCCCTGCCGCTCGCGCGAGGGCCTGCCTGTGCTCCTCAGCCAGTGCGTCCCAGACGCGCTGCCTGGGGGGCGAGAGCCCGCCTGCGGCGGCGCGGGCCAGCTCGGCGCAGATCCCGCGGCTGTCGAGGACATCGTCGGGCCGCACCTCGGCGCTGGTGCCGGCGAGCATGTACTCGGGGAGCATGTCGATGACTTCCTCGGCCTGCCAGCCGGGGCGGGTGCGGGCCTTGTGGTGGGGGAGCATGACGGCGTTGGTGAAGAACCGCATGAGCCCGGCGCCAGGGATGGCGCAGGCGGCGAGGGTGAGCGCGAGCGCCACGGCGATCTCGCCGCCCGTGAAGGCCCACCGCTTCCGCAGCCACCCGAGGGCGGGGTTGACCAGCAGCAGGAAGAGCAGGAGGCCGCCGTAGACGCTGTGGGGCATGTGGTTGCCGATGAACAGCGTCTGGCGCATGATGTTGTCGTTGAAGTACGTCACCGCGGCCACGAAGGCCGCGCCGAGCAGCCCGACGATCACTGCCCTGCGGGTCACCACGCGCCTCCGCATTCACTCCCGCGGGAAGCGGGCGGGGAAATCGGGCTTGAGGCCGATGGCCGAGGTGTCAATGGGCTGGAAGCCCAGCTTGAGGGCGGGTGAGGTAGGCTTGAGGCGGAAGTCGCGTCTGGCGAGATCGACGAACTCCGGGTCGGCGACGACGGAGTGCGGGTCGAACTTGCCGCCCTGGAGCTGACGCCACGTCTCGAAGGAGCCGTTGGCGGGGCCGCCCTTGATCGTGAGGGTGCCGCCGGGCTTCCAGAAGAGATTGCGGTCGGATTTCGCGACGCGGTCGTCGCTCCAGTTGTTGAAGTCGTAGATGGCTCGCCGGTCGCGGATGTTCCCCTGCTGAATCCTGGTCTCGGTCTGGACGACGACGAGGTGGTGGCCTTCGGCCGGCTTGTCGAGGTCGTGGCCGATGGGCTTCCACGCGGGGTCGGTGCAGAGGGCGAAGGCGTCCCAGTTGAGGCCGCCGCCCTTCACGTTGGTCCACGCGAGGCGGCGTTTGCCCTGCGTGAGCTTGAGGGTGGCGCAGGCGGCGGGGCTCCAGCGTCGCTCGCCCCAGCCGCCGGTATTGGGCAGGCTGCCGAGGGGCACCGGCTTGCCGCCATCGACGGCCAAGGTCGATCGGCCGCTCATCTCGTATTTCCAGGCGTCGTTGAAGGCGGCGTAGAGCAGCCAGAGGCGGTAGTCGCCGTCCGCGGGGACATCGACCTCCCAGGCCATCGTCGTGCCCTTGGGGTGGAGGTTGCCCACGCTGCGGCCGAAGGCGCCGGTGTCGGGCGGGGCGGCACCTTCGAAGACGATGATGTTGCGGGTGTACTCGTGGTGGTCGCAGCGCTCGTCCGCCATGAAGAGGGAGCGGATGGCGGAGGTGTTGGTGGGGCCGACGACGAGGATGTTGTTGTCGATGCGGTTGCCGATGCCCTTGGCGTAGATGGGCTGATCGCCGCCGGCGCCGACGACGCCGTAGATGATGTTGTTGGTGACGGTGAAGTGGTCGGTGGCGTCGTCGAGGTACATGCCGCTCTGGAGGGTCATGCGGGTGTTGCCGACGTCGTGGATGAGGTTGTGGTCGTAGACGTTGTCGCGGCCCGGCCCCCACGATTCCATCGCCCCCGTGTCCTGGCTGTCGAGGTTGACGTGGTGGATGTGGTTGTAGGCGAGCAGGTTGTTTCGGGAGTGGAGGAAGTCGTGTCGGTTCTCGAACGCCACGCCCCCAATCTGCTTGCGGAGCACCTGGTAGCGGGTGCCCTTGATGGTGGTGGCGTAGCGGGGCATGTGGTGGATGTGGTTGTGGAGGATGCGGTTGTGGCCGCTCTGCTGGACGCGGACGCCGTAGCCGTGGCCGACGAGTCGTCCGCAGTGGTGGATATGGTTGTTCTCGACGGTGTGGTGGTGGTTGACGTCGGGCTGCCCAGGGCCGAGGCCCTGGAGCTCGACGCCGTGGAGGCCGTGCTCGCGGATCAGGTTGCCGTAGACCGTGATCCGCTGGGCGCGTCCCTGGATGAAGACGCCGCGCGTCCCGCCGTTCTCGATCGTGCAGAAGCGGATCGAGCAGTCCTCGGCGCCGCTGATCCTCACGACGTCGCCGTTGGCGATGGACAGGTCGAGGCCCTCGAAGTGGAGGTTGCGCACCGGCCTGCCCTCGATGCCGTGGATCGCGATGAGGTTCTCAGTCGAGGAAGCGACGATCCGCTGCCGGCCGATGGAGGGCCGCCGTGGGCGGACGTAGACCCTCCGCTGCTTGAGGCTGATGGTGCACTCGCCGGGCTGGTCGAGGAGGGCGAGGATGTTCTTGACGAAGTAGCGATTGTTGGGGCGGATGTCGTAGCCGCCTTTGCCATTGAGCTGGATGATCCGCTTCTCGGGGTCGATGCCGGCAATGGGCTTGTCCGTCGAGAACCAGTCGTGGGTCGGCCACATGAACACGCGGCCCTCGCTCCAGTCCCAGCCCGTCGGGTCGAGGTCCTTCGCCCGATAGACGAAGGCGGTCTTGGGCTTGCCCTCGACGGCGCGCCCCGTGCGGAAGTAGCCGTTGTTCGGCGCGCGGGCGAGGGCCAGGCGCCGGCCGTTCTCGAAGAGCTGGGTGGGCTCGATGCCGTTGGGGATGGGCGCCCGCCAGACGGCGCCCTCGTGCCGCGTCCAGTCGGTGATCCGCACACCGCCGACGAGGACGGGCACCTCGCCAGGATAGGCGGCATAGGCGATGGCGTGCTCCGCCGTGCCGGAGTCCTCGGGGCCGAAGGCCACGCCCTCGGGCACGTAGTATGTGCCGCCGCGCAGAAGCACACGGACGTCCCGCGTCAGGCCCGCGGCCACCAGCTTGCGGACGGCGTCGCGGGCGCGCGCCAGCGTGGCGAAGGGTCGGCTCCGGGTCCCCGGCCCGCCGTCGTCGCCATCGGGCGCCACGAAGAAGTCGGCCTGTTCCGCCTCGGGTAGCGGGGCCAGCCAGCCGCATCCGAGCAACGCGAGCAAGGCGATCGGCAGAGCGCGGGTCATCATGGAACAGGCTCTCAGCTACCAGGTGATCTCAACGGCGGTGGCCTCGCGGGCAGGGCGGCGGCCGGCGGCAATGCCGAGGGCGTCGCCCCGATGGACCCAGAAGGCGGCCTGGCCGTAGTCGGGGCCGACGAGCTCCGTGCCGTTCAGCGCGACCCGCCTCGGCTTGCGGATGCCTCGGACGACGAAGCGGAGCGTCCGCTCCTCGGGCGCGCCGAGCCAGGCGCATCGAGCGGCGGACAGCTCGACGCGGGCTTCCGGCCAGTCGTCGCGGAAGAAGCCGTACCGCACGAGCGGGGAGACGGGCGCTTCGTCGCCGGGGTGCTTGCGGACCCGGACGCTCCCCGGCTCGCATGCGTCGATGCGGAGGATGGCGTCGCGCCAGCGGAGGATGACGCCCCGTTCGGCAGGCTCGCAAGTCGTACGCGTCGCCACGGTCGCCTCCTTCGTTCCGGATCCCACGCACATGGGCAGACGCGGCTCCCTCTCCCGGTGGGAGAGAGAAGTTGCTACGGCGTCTTCTGCCTGTCGAGGTACTCGTCGTACGCCTTCCTGAGCGCCTCGAGGCCGAGGTCGCCGCGGTGGACGAGCACCCTGTAGCGGCAGGTCACCGGCTTGCCGGGCTCGAGCGTGCCGCCCTTGACGCCGGGCCAGCCGACGCACAGGCAGCCGTAGTGCCGGGTCAGCCAGGTGGGCGGATAGTCGGGATGGTCCTTGGCGATGAACACCGCGGCGCCGCTCTTGCCCTTCGCGCCGGGGAACGGGGCGATGAAGTCAGCCCACTCGAGCCGCGTGTTGGCGAGGTCTTTGCCCGAGACGCCGCTCGGGACGGTGATGGTTACCTGCTTCTGCTTGATGCCGTCCGGCTCAGTGAAGCGTGTGGCGTAGCGGACGGTGAGGCCGCCGTAGCTCTTGCCGCCTGCGCCCGTGAGCTTCACCGGCTGGTCGGCCGCGGTCCACACGAACTCGAAGTCGAGCGCACGGGTGTCGCCGTCGGCGGGATGGACCACGAGCTTGAGCCGCTCGGCGACCACTTTCTTGTCGCCGACGAACCAGCCGTTCTCGCACTCCAGGACGGCCTGCTTCGCGTCGGCGTCCTTGCGGATCCACTTCACGAGCTTGTTGTCGATGCCGGCGGGGATCCAGGTCTGGACCTCTTTGGCGTCGCCGACCTTGATGTGAGGCCAGGCCCAGAAGATGCCGCGATGGTGGCGATGGTCGCGGGGGAAGTCGTCGGTGATCACCTCGCCGTCGAGGCCGTAGACGGGATGGAGGTAGCACGCGCGCCGATAGCGCTCGGGCACGCCTTTCTTGAGGATCATCCCGTGGTTGTAGACCAGCACGGGCTTCCCGCCATCGAAGAGGCCGAGGGACTTGTCATCGACGGGCTTCCAGGCGAAGCCGTCCTCCGCGGCGGAGGTGCCCTCCGCCACGGATAGGACCAATAGGACGAATAGGACCGATGGGACGCCGAGCAAAGCGATTCGCATGGCCATTCTCCTTCCAGTTTCGCGCTCGTCCCGATGCTCCAGCGTCGGGACGCAGCCGCCACGCTCCAGCGTGGGGCAGCGGAGTAAGGGC
>CAZDNN010000283.1:0-8268 GCA_964506385.1 uncultured Planctomycetota bacterium | reverse complement strand
GAGCAGGAGAGATTCCCCTACAAGGTCCGGCTGGCGGGCTGCGAGCCGCTCGACGTGCTGATCCCGCCCAAGCCGACGGAGGCCGGCGCCAGGCACCCCAACGGCGGAGGCTTCGTCGCGGCCTCGGCGCAGGCCGACCCGACCGCCTACGTCGGGCCCAACGCACAGGTGCTCGGCAAGGCCAAGGTCCTCGGCCACGCGCGCATCGAGGACCACGCGGTCGTCAAGGACAGCGCGACCGTTCGGGATCGCGCGCGCGTCAGCGGCCACGCCGTCGTCAGCGGCAACGCCACGATCCGCGACCGCGCGAAGCTACGCGATTGCGCCACCGTCACCGGCCGCACCGTGGTCCGCGACAACGCACGCATCCTCGAACACGCCTGCACGGACAGGGGCTGCGCCGAGGTCTACGGCAATGCCACCCTCAAGGGCGTCGCCTGGGTCGGGGGCCGCGTCGGCGGCTCGGCGATCCTCGACGGACACTACCGCAAGAACAACATCATCGACAGCGGCGTGTGGTTCACCTGGAGCTGGGGCAACGGCCAGAACCCCGGCGAGCACAACATCGAGCTCGGCGGCCTCTACGCCCAGTACCTGTTCGAGACCCACCACCCGATCCTCGCCTGGGACACCTACGGGGCCACACACGCCATCCTCCACGGCCAACCCAAGACCGTGCAGTACCCGGACAGGAAGGCGACGAAGTCCTACTCCTACGTCCAGAGCTACGGCAGGAAGAAGAAGGTGGAGCTCAGCGTCCAGACCTCGGGCACGGCGCTGGTGCTCAACGGCCGCGACCAGTTCCTCGAGCTGCCGCGGGGCGTCGCCGACCTGCAAGACCTGTCCATCGTCGTCACCCTCAAGCACCAGGGCGGCAAGCCCAACCAGCGGCTCGTCGAGTTCGCCGCCGACGCCAAGACGCGGATGTATCTGACCCACGCAGACGCGACCGGCCGGCCCGCGTTCCTCATCACCAAGGGCGGGAAGACGCAGACGCTGCGGTCCTCTGTCCCGATCCCACAGGGCAAATGGGCAGAGCTGACCCTCGTCCTCAGCGGCGACACAGGCATCCTCCAGATCGACGGGAAGGCGGTCGCCCGAGACGACGGCATCACGCTCGACCCCGACGATCTGCGCGCGACCCTCTGCCTCGTCGGCCGCGGCCTCGAAGGCGACTTCTTCGCCGGCGAGCTCGAAGACGTGAGCATCTACAGCGTGCCGCTGGTTGACGAGGAGGCGCCGGCACCCGACCCCGCCGAATGGTCCATCGCCCCCGTGATGGTCACCGACTCGGCTGCCGTGATTCGCGCGGCACCCGGCAAGGATCCCTTGGGCGGCGTCGAATACCTCTTCGAGGAGACCACCGGCAGCCCCGGGGGCGACGACAGCGGGTGGCAGAAGTCGCCCGTGTTCCGCGACGAGGGACTTCGCGACGGCTCACGCTACAAGTATCGGCTCAAGATGCGCGACGTCCACGGGAACGAGACGAAGTGGTCCAAGGCAGCCGGCCTCGTCTGCGAGAAGCCCAAGGCATTCGTCCAGAGCGCGGGCAGAGACGGCCTGGTGGTGATCGAGGCCGAGCACTTCGCCCGCAAGGTCGCGGCGCCCGACGGGCACGAGTGGAAGCTCGACACCAAGAGAAAGGGATACGGCGGCACAGGCGCCATGAAGGCGCTGCCAGACCGCCGCGCGCAACACGACGGCGACTTCGCCGCGCGAAGCCCCCGCATGGACTACATCATCGAGTTCGCCAGGAAGGGCCGTCACTGGATCTGGGTGCGCGGCTTCGGCTCGAACCCGAATACCGACTCCATCCACGTCGGGCTCGACCTCCAGCCGGCCGACTGGGGCCGCAACGTCCAGACGGGCCGCGGCAAGTACCTATGGATGAGGCACCCGCGGCCCTTCGAGATCCGCGAGCCGGGCGTGCACACACTTTCCGTCTGGATGCGTGAGGACGGCGCGCTGCTCGACAGGATCCTCCTGACCGCCGTGCCCAATCTCAAGATCGAGGGCCAGCGCGACCCGGCCACCGGGGGCACGACAGGCATGGGCCCTCCCGAGTCGCCGCAGAGATAGCCGGCAATCCCGCCGATGGCGAAAAAGGCCCCCCCCTGATGCAGGAACTTGTTAAGAAGAGGGCTTCCGCTAGCAGCCCGAACGGACTTCTGCCACGGGCTGCTAGAGGAAGAAGCGTGTGCGGAGGAGCCGGAGGAGGCGGTAGTACCACTGCGCCAGCAGGGGCCGCGTGCCGATGCGGAACCGGGCGCGGCCCGTCACGCCGAGGGGGACGGGCTCGGCGTCTGGGGGGAGGACCAGCTCGACCCGGAACCAGGGCAGCAGGGTGCGGTCACCGTGGGGCGCGCCCGCGTCGAGCGCCACCGGGCCGCCACCCGCGTGCGTAAGCCCTGGGCTGGGTAGCTCATACGTCGCCTGGTCGAGGACTTGCGCCACGCGGCAGCGCACCACACGGGCGGGGTCGCTCCGGAAGCGCACGGCCACTGGAGAACCCTCGACGTCCCGTACGGCCGCCACGTGAGCCTGCTCGACGACGGCGACGACGCGATCAAGCGGGCCACCCGCCACCACCGCCACGCTCTCGCCCGGCCGCAGGAACCGGCCAGGGGCCGCATCCAGGTCGGGAGCGACCAGCCTCCCGTCGCAAGGCGCTGTCAACACGAGACTTGCGACGCGCTGCCGGAGGGACGCCAGCCGCTCCTCCAGCGCCGCGATCCGCACGCCCTCCGCCTGCGCCTCCGCCACCTTCCCGTCCCGCTCCAACACCCCCAGCCGCAGGCGCGCCACCGCCAGCGCCTTGTCGGTCCGCACCACTGCGAAGCCCAACTCGGGCTCTGTGCAGGTCGCGATGCGCTGGCCCGCCCGGACCCAGTCGCCATCGCGAGCGTGAACGGCCTCCACGAACCCGCCCCAGCGCGCCCGCACCATCGCCCGCTCCCGCTCGACCCGCGCGCACGGCGCTGTAACATACTGCGGGAACGTCAGTTGCGTCAAGACAACGGCGATGGCGCCGGCGGCCACAGCGCATGCCGCCAGGCACCGCAGCCGATGCCGACGCGTGGCCTTGGCGAGCAGAAGATAATGGGCGAGCTTGCCAAAGGGCACCACCACCCAGGCCACGAACGCCGCGGCTCCCAGCGCCACACCCAACCCGAAGAAGGCCGACGAGATGAACAGGATGATCCCGACGACCACCATCGTCCTGTACGCCATCGAGGCGACGGCGTAGAGCAGGAACCAGACCCGCTCGCGGCGCTCGGCCGTCGGCGGATCTTCTTCGATGCCAAGGAGATAGCGCTTGCCGAGATAGAGCAGATAGCGGCGGGAGTTCGTCCACAGATTCGGCAGCTCCGCCCAGTCTGACAGGATGTAGTAGGCGTCGAACCGCAGCAGCGGATTCCCGTTGAACAGCACGGACGAGACCGAGGCGATGAACACCGCGTTGTAGGCGATCGCGTGGATCAGACCCGGCTCCGTGGCCAGCCACACGAACAGGGCAATGGTCGCGACGAACAACTCGGCCATCACCCCCGCCGCACCGACCAGCACCCGCCGATACTTGCTCTCCACCCCCCAAAGACCCGTCACGTCCACGAACAGGCAGGGGGTGAAAACCAGGAAGATGATCCCCATGCGGTGCACCTCGCTGCCGACGTGCTTGGCGAGATAGGCGTGCGCAAACTCGTGGACGAGCTTGACCGCGACGAACGTAAGCCACAGCAGGAACAGGTTTTCGGGAGCCAGGATGCCCTCGGCCGGCCCTGCCAAATCGCCGATATGGTAGACGAAGGCCCCCAGCCCCGCCAGCACGACGACGGCCCACACCGCCAGAAACCCCCGGCTGAACATCCACCGGACAGCGGGAAGCGTCCGGGCCAGGAAGCGGTCGGGGTCGTAGAGGGGAATCTGGATGAACAGGAAGTTAGCGGCGAGCTGCTTCGCCCGCTCCCGCTGCTTCTCGCGAACGCGGTCATAGAGGGCATCGACCCGCTCGGCCTGCGGCAGGTCGAGCAGATTGGCGGCTCGCAGCATCTGGACGAAGGCCAGCAGCTCCTGGAAGCTCGGCGCCTCGGCCCCCATCTGACGCTGGAGCTCGGCGTGGATCTCCCGCAGGCTGTGCTCGCCATCGAGAAGCGTGACGACCCGCCGCTCGGTCGGCCCGAAGCGGAAGTACTGGTGCGAGACGGGGTCCTGGGCAACGTACCACACCTGCCCCCGGAAGGTGTGGGTGCTGACCGCAGCGTGGGGCGAGAAGGCGGGCCGCACCCCTCCCAGGAGCGGCTGACCTTCCCGGAACTCCAGATCGTGGCGGGCAGAATCCATCGGCAACCTGTCCCCGGCGGTCAGTGCTCGACAGGCGAATCGAGGTGGATGGATCGAGAAATGGATGGGTGGATGGCTGAAGGACAGAGCAGTCGCTTGTCGCTAAGCACCTCAGTCATCCACCCATCCACCCATCCAATCACAGAAAGAGCTTCATCCGCAGCCAGTTCACCAGCTTGCGGGTGAGGACCCAGGCGAGGTTCCGCCTCGGGCCGGTGATGGTGGCCGCGGCCTCCATCCCGGGGCGCAGCCACCCGTCGCGATTGCGCACCCGCGCCTCGACGACAAAGACGGTCGCCCCGCCCCGAGCCTCCGCGAGCGGCCGGATCTTCGCGACGGTGAAAGGCAGCTTGAGGTCGGGCCTGGCCTTCGTGGCGAACGAGCCCTGCTGGCCGACCTCGACGTGCGCGACATCCCCCTGCTCGACGTCCACCAACACAAGCAGTTCGTCGAGGGGTGCCACCTCGAGCAGGGTCTCGCCCATGGGGAAGGGAGCCCCCACGTGCTGGCGCAGGTCGCCGCTGAGCACGACGCCATCAAACTTGGCCCGCACCACCGCCCGCTCGATGCGGTGCTCGAGCAGGGCGATCTGGGCCTCGAGCTCCTCGCACTGCGCCGTCGCGATCCGGCACTCCGCCGTCTTCTGCTGCGAGAACAGCACGTCCCGCTCCTTCTCCCGCGCGACGAGCGTCGCGCGGGCCTCGCGCAGCGCAAGCTGGAGCTCCTCGTCGTCAAACTCGCACAGCGGGTCGCCCGCCCGCACCAGGTCGCCGGGGAGCACGTGGGGCCGGAGGAGGACGGCGCGGTCGAAGGGCGCAGCATAGGCCCGCCGGGACGCTGGCGCCAGGCGCGCGTCGCCCTTCACGGTCAGCGGCCATCGCCCGAAGATGCCCACCAGCGCGAGAGCCATCACCGCCACGGCCACGAGCTTGGCCGTCACGTGCCCACGTCCCAGCAGACGCTCCACTACCCAGACGACGCCGTCGCGGCCCCTCGCGAGCAGCCCGCGGGCGTTGGCCCGGGCCAGGCCGAGCGCCGCGCCGAGCTGGTCGCAGGCGATCTCCTGCACCCGCCGCTCGCCCTCGGTGAACGGACGCGGCTCCCGCCGCTCGAACGTCACGCAGGCGACGACCCGCTCGCCGGCACGCAGCGGATAGGTCGCGAGGGCGTGCGCCTCGGCCAGATCGGCAAGCGTGGCCTGGGCGGGGCAGGCATCCGGCTCGGCGGCATCGCGGGGGAAGAGGACAGGGTGCCCCAGCTCCTCGGCCTCCGCCATGGCGGCGGTGAGGGCGCGAGACAGGTTCGTGCGGCGGTCAATGACGTCCTGGTCGCTGACCGCCGCGAGGGTGACCTTCCCGCGGGCGACCCAGCCAAGGCTGACGCGCTGGACATCGCACAGCTCCTTCGCCCTGTTCACCAGAGCCAGAGCCATGTGGTCGGGGTCCGGGTAGCCCACGTATGCGGCAGCCACGAGGTCCCAGGCGCGGCCGAGCTCGTCGTAGCGGGCCCGTGTGGCCTCACCCGACTTGAGCGCGGCATAGAGGGCGCCCTGGGCGGCGAGGGACTCCGCGGCAGCGAGGGCGTAGTCGCGCGCGCCCTGCTCCGTGCCTGTGACAATGATGGTCAGGACAGCGGCCACGGCGTCGCCGAGCGGCACGGGCAAGCTGATGGCCCAGTAGAAGCGGCCTTCGAGCATGCGGCCGGCCGGCTCGGAGATGCGCTCGACGTGGTGGCCGCCACGGCGCAGGACTGCCGCGGCCTGTCGGGCGACGGGCGCGCGCCAGGCCGCAGCGGCCGCCGCGCTGACCCGCGCCGGCTCCTCGCACAGGAGACGGACGGACTCCGCATCCTCACTGCCCGGCAGCCACACGGCGCCGTGGAGCGCCCCCGCGCGCTCGACCTGACCGGCGAGGGCGGCGCGAAGGAACGCCTCCGGCGTCTCCGCGGCCCGCAGGCTCTCGACGATGGCGGACGCCGAGCCCACCTGCGGCTCGGCCGAGTCGCTCGCCACGAGTCCCTCTTCCCCGAAGCGGGATGGCGCTCCTGCCTCTCCACCTGCCACACGCGGAGGCAGAGACGTGCAGGCGCCAAGGCTCCCGCATCGGGAGTGTGGGGGCAGACCCATGCGTCTGCCCTGCGTGCGGTACCGTTCCAAGGGCAGACGCATGGGCCTGCCCCTAACGCGTCGGTCACTGCCGGACGCGGCTCAGCGGCAGCCTCGCCCTCCCAGGTCCCGCCGAGAGATGCCAGGCATCCGCCAAGACTCCGCCTGGCGGACCATGCCCGCGTCTGGAAAACTCGCACTGGGCACACTAGAGAACAAAGCCAACTCCACTCCGTTGGCTTTGTTTTCCCTCTTCGACGGCTCGCGAGGACATGACTTGCTCACGAAGAGCAAGCCTTACGGGATCGAGCGCAAAGCCGCTCGATCCCATAAGGTGTGCCCAGTGCGAGTTTTCCTGACGCGGGCAGATCGACAACTTGTTGTCGATGTCGCTCGTGCAAGCGCCTATTGCTCCGGTGGCGGCGGCACGTCGGCCGATGGCGCTGAGCCGGGCGGCGGCGGCTGATGGATGTCGATGACGCCGAAGGCGTTCTCGTAGCGCTGGATGGCCTGCGAGAGCGCGATGGCCAGCCGCTTGGCCGCCGGCAGGCTCATGATGATGCGGTCACTCACCAGCATGTGCGCCTCCCGGCTGCCCCGCTGGGCTGGCGGCAAAGTCAGCCCGAAGTTGATGATCATCTCCTCGCGGGTGCTGGAGAGCAGGAACACGTTGGCGTAGGACGTCTTGGTGTCGCGCTCGTGGACGCGGAGCACCGCGCCCTGGCGCTGCGGGCCGTGGGGCGGCGGCTGTGGAGCGTCATCGGGCATCCTCTGCCCTCCTCTTCTCGCGATCTGCGGGTTGGAAGAAGACGGTGGCGCGGGCACCGGCGACCACCTGGTGCCTGGGGTTGGGGAGTTCGAGCCTCGTGCGGCGCGTGCCGCTCGCCGCGTCGATGACTGGGTCGATCGCCAGTACGCGGCAGTCGTAGCGCCGGCCGGGCGCGTCATCGAGAACGAGCCGCGCGCGGTCCCCCGGCTCCAGGCCTGCGGCGACCTCGTGGGGTACGTGGGCGATCACGTGCAAGGTCTCGAGCACGACAAGCTCGAGGAGCGGCTCGAACTCCGAGGCGGCCTCCCCTTCGTCCCGCAGCCGACGGACCACCACGGCATCCATGGGCGCGCGGACGGTCAGGCGCTCCAGGGCCGCGCGGTCCCGCGCGACCTCGAGGCGGTGCAGAACCTGCTCCTCCCTGGCTACTGTCAGCAGGCTCTCCGCGTGCTGGAGCTCGAGCTCCACCTCCTCGACCTCGGCGTCCGAGGCGACCCCCTTGTCGCGGAGCTTCCGCTTGCGCTCGAACGCCACCCGCTTCGCGCGGACGTTCGCCTCCGCCGCCTCAATGCGTGCCGTGGACTTCGCCCTGTGCTCGCTGATCGCCAGCGCGGCGCGCGCCACGCGCGAGTCCAGTTCCACCACCACCTGTCCCTTCCTCACGCGATCACCCTCCTCGACGAGGATCGCCTGGATGATCCCGCCCGCGGGGCTCGCAAGCTCGATCTCGCAAGACGGCTGGATGATGGCGCGGGCCTTTGCCTGCCCAGCGCCCCCGGCGCACGCCGCCGCAACCACCCCAAGGGTCCACAGCACAGCACATCGGGATATTACGCTCACCGCGTGATCCTCCGCCCGCCGCTTCGCATCGCGTTCACACCACGTATTGCCACTATCCTACCCCCAACGGCGGCAGGCGGTCAAGGGGCAGCCACGCTGAGAGTCTCGCCCCGAACCTCGCGGTCTCTTCTCACGCGTCCTGGTCGTCGTTCTCGTCGTCGTCGATGGCCCCGCCGTAGCGCCTCTCGACCACCGACGCGCTCAGATCTCGACC